>DYFS01000008.1 GCA_020725055.1 Candidatus Hadarchaeum sp.
TGGGAGGTGGAACCTAAACTAAAGCGGAGAATTCAGCATGCCATCACGTGTAACATAAAAACCAAACAGCCACGCCGAGTTCTTTACAAAAACTTTAAATAACCTCGCAGATTTTATCAACACGAAAATTTGGAGGGCGAACGATGCCGAAATGCTGCACGAAATGTTATATGTTCGACGAGTGCGACAACAAGAATGAATGCTGCTCGGAGTGCGACTACTACTCCGACGCCAAGTGTTTGTACGCTGAGGAAGGGGAGTTCGAGGAACGCGAGGAAGAATAAGCCGCTTCTCGTCGACGCAGTATTATCCTTCTCCTGAGGAAACTAAGCGCGGCCCGCAGCGCCATTCGCTCCCTCATTTTACCGTATAAGCAGAACAGGAGCGCCACGCCAATCGCGCCGGCATACAAAACGTATGGACTAGGCACCACCCCAAGCAACCCGACCGCGGCGAGCCCGAAGACCGCGGTGTTTGCGGCAACCCCTGCAGCGATCGAGATCATGGCGGGCATTTTTTTCAAGTTCAAAAAGTATGTCGCGATCGATGCCCACATAGTGCCGAACACGAACGAAAACGTGGTCATGCCCAAAAAGAAGCCGCCGTGCCCGAAGCGCCTCTCGAACTCGAGCACGTACGCGCGGAGGTTTTCCTGAAGTTTCGCTGATCTGCCGGCGATGTGCGAGCGAGCTCTGTCCGTGAGGAAGTTGAGGTAGCGACGACCGTACCCAAAAATTTCAAGGGCCTTAAACCACACCGGCACGAGCGCCACGTTCATGAGGCAGACGATGGCAATCGCCCAAAAAGTCGAGAGCCCCTGCTCGATCGCGTACGGCACCGCGCCTATGGGGCCAACCGTCACGGTGAGCAGGAGCAGAGTCAGCAACGGGACCAAGCACGCACCAGATAGAAATAACCACCAAAGTATAAGTGCTAGTCGAGAGTGTGTTTTGTTGGTGGTGGCGTGGCTTTCGAGCCGTTCGATGTGGATGAGTTTTTCAAACGGATGAGGCGGATGTTCAAAGAATTTGATCGAGAATTCCCAAGGCTTGAAAAATTTGAGAGGGAGTTTGCCAAGCGGCCAGGTGTTGCGGGCTTCAAGATAGAAATAAAGGATTTCGGAACCGGCAGACCTGAGATTAAAGTGGCGAGGTTGGGGGAACGCCCGGTGGAAATCAAACCGGCAATCGAAGCACCAGGGGCCGCGAAGCCGGTGGAAAAAGCCGTCAAAAAAGTTGAGGTCAAGCCGATTGCGCGCATGCTCGAGACAAACACCGCGAAGATAGAGAAGCTCGATGAGGTAATCCTGACGATGCACGCGCCCGAGGTGGCTAAAGAGGACGTCGATGTGAGGCAGCTGGGGAGGACGCTTGAAATAATCGCTCGAAAGCCGACTGGAGAGGCCTATTTCGGGGCGTTCGAACTCCCGCCAGACGCCTTGCCGGGTGAGCTCAGCCTCGAGACGAAGGAGGGGATGCTCGTCATCAGGGTACCGCGGCGCAGGCGGATGCCTCACGTGGGGATGATGTGATGGTCCCCTGCGTCGTTGTGGCGGCGCCGGCCACGATTGCCAACCTTGGCCCAGGTTTCGATGTTTTCGGCCTGGCGCTTTCGGAGCCGGTCGATGTGGTTGAAGCGCGGGTTTCTAAGTCAGGGATGAAGATCTCGAGCATCACGGGCGTGAGCGCCGCGAGCCTGCCCCGCGACCCGAAGTTGAACACCGTTTGCATAGCAGCAGCGAGGGTGATGGAGATAATCGGCTGCAGAGGCGGGCTCGAGTTCGAGATCAGGAAGGGGATCAAGCCAGGTGGGGGGATGGGTAGCAGCGGCGCGGGGGCGGCGGCGGGGGCGGTGATCGCGAACGAGCTGTTCAACGGCGGGCTACCAAAGAGCAAGCTCATCGAAGCCGCAGCGGTAGCCGAGGGCAGGGTTGCGGGAAGCATCCACTACGACAACGTCACGCCTGCGATCGCTGGGGGTTTCACGATAGTCACCTCAATTGAGCCGTTTGAGTACGTCGCGCTCGATCTCCCAAAAATGAAGATAGCTGTAGCCAAGCCGGCGATTGAGGTGCCAACGAGGGAAGCCAGAAAAATTTTGCCCAAAGAGGTGCCGCTCCGAGATGCGGTTGCGAACGTCGGCAGGGCAACGGCGATGGTGGCCGCGTTGGGAAGAGGGGATCTGAAGCTGCTTGGAAGATGCATGGTGGATGCGATAGCCGAGCCTGTTAGGGCCCCATTAGTGCCAGGATTTTCGGAGGTCAGGCGAGCGGCGATCGATGCCGGGGCCCTGGGGGCGGCGATGGCGGGATCCGGCCCAGCTGTTTTCGCGATCGTCGAGCCGCGCGGTGATGCCAAAAAGATTGCGGCTGTGATGCGCGAGGCGTTCGAGGGGGCGGGGTTGAAATGCGAAACTATTATCACCTCTCCGGGCGATGGGGTTCGGGTGGTGGAGAGGCGGTGATGTAACTGCTTGTGAGGATAGTGATGGAGCTTGAGGATGTCCCCGGGGAGCTACTCAAGGCGCTCGAGCCGATCTCGCGCTTCGGGGGGAACATCCAGAGCATCATGCACCAGCGCGAGCGAAAGACGCCGCTTGGACGGGTTCCGGTCATGCTGATTTTTGAAATCGGCGATCGGGCCAGGCTCAACCGGGTTCTGGCGGCGCTTCGGGCGAGGGGGGTCCGAGTCACTCAGCTTGGGGAGCGCGAGGGCGCGGTGAGGGTCACGGCCCTGCTGATAGGCCACATCATCCACACCGACATCCGAGACACGATCGATCGCCTGAACGCCCTCAGGGGGGTGAGAGTCTCAGACCTGAGCCTCGCGATGGGTGAACCCGGCCAGGAGTCGGCGGCGAGGATGACGATTACTGCGGACGATGAGCGGCGCGTGAACTCGGCCATCTCCAACTTGCAGCGAATAGCGAGTAGGAAAAAACTACTGATGATAACCTCGATCGGGGCGGGATGATGCGTATAGTGTTAATCGGGTTCGGGAACTTGGGCAGGGGGCTCAGCCGCGCGCTCGTTCAGAAGGCCGGCTTTCTGCGCAGGGACCACGGTCTGATTCCACGCGTGGTCGCGGCCGTCGACGAGTTCGGCGCGGTGGTTGACGAGAAGGGGCTCAATTTGGCTGGGCTGCTCAAAACGGCCGAGGGAAAGGGGACTGTTGCTTTACACAGAGGCGCAAAGCGGGGCAGGCTAGCTCTCCAAGTGATAGAAGGCATTGAAGCGGATGTCGTCTACGAGCTCACACCGACGAATATCGAGACGGGGGAGCCCGGGCTGACCCACATCAAACGCGCGATGCAGGCAGGAAGACACGTGATAACCTCAAACAAGGGGCCCCTCGTGGTCGCGTTCAGGGAGCTCGACTCGCTGGCCAAGCGGTGCGGTGTGGAGTTCAGGTACTCTGCCTCAGTCGGTGGGGCGATTCCGGCGGTGGGGCTTGCGAAGAAGCTGTTGGCGGGGAACAAAATCCGTGAAATTCGTGGGGTGCTCAACGGTACCACGAACTACATCCTCACACGCATGAGTACGGAGGGAGCCCCCTTCGAGATCGTCCTCAGGGAGGCTCAAGAACTCGGGATAGCCGAGAAGGACCCGACGCTCGACATCGAGGGCATCGATACCGCGTGCAAGATCACGATTCTCGCGAACTCGTTGTTGGGCACGAACGCAGGGCTCAAGGATGTCAAGGTAGCGGGCATCGCGCGGGTTCGCCCCGAGGCGATTAGGCTTGCCCAAGAGGCGGGGCAAACGATAAAACTCGTCGGCACAGCAAAACGCGGCTCGCTCGAGGTGGGGCCGAAGCTCGTTCCGCTCGGACACCCGCTCGCCGTTGGCGGCACCCTGAACGCAGTGACTTTTGAACTCGACTTGGCGCGGGAGATCTCGATCACGGGCTTCGGGGCGGGGCCAAGGGAGACCTCAAGTTCATTGCTCGGGGACCTGATTGACATCCACCGGACGCTTGGGGGCTGAGCTTGCGGCTGGAGTGCATCGAGTGCGGCAGCGGGTTCAAGATCCACGAGAGATTTTACACGTGTCCGAGATGCAGGGGCCTGCTGGAAGTAGAGTTTGGGCTGGGTGAGCTGAAGCGCAAGCTGAACCGCAAACGTCTGAAAACCGAGCCACCGAGCGTCTGGAAGTACCGCGCATTCATGCCAATTTTAGATGAATCGAAAATCGTAAGTCTGGGCGAGGGGGGGACGCCACTCTGCCGCTGTGATCGCCTCGCCAAGGAGGTTGGCGTCCGAGAGCTCTACGTGAAATTTGAGGGGGCCAACCCAACAGGCTCCTTCAAGGACCGGGGGATGACGGTCGGGGTAACGAAGGCCCTCGAGTTCGGGGTGAAGACGGTCGCATGCGCGTCCACAGGCAACACCTCGGCATCGCTGGCGGCCTACGCAGCTAAGGCTGGATTGAGGTGCTTGGTCCTGCTCCCGAAGGGAAAAGTGGCTCTGGGAAAGCTAGCTCAGACGCTCGTTTACGGCGCGCAGGTGGTGGCAGTGAAGGGGAACTTTGACCGAGCGCTGGCGATGGTGTGCAAGTTGTGTGAGGAGCGAAAGGACATCTACCTCCTGAATTCCATCAACCCATTTAGGCTTCAAGGCCAGAAGTCGATAGCTTTCGAGATAGCGGACCAGCTCGGTTGGAAGGTGCCCGACCGGGTGGTGGTTCCCATGGGGAACTGCGCCAACATCTGGGCGATCTACAAGGGCTTCTTCGAGTTCGACGCAGTTGGGCTGACGAGGGGGATACCGGCGATGACGGGAATTCAGGCCGAGGGGGCAAAGCCGATAGTCGACGCCATCAAGCGCGGGCTGGACAAATTTGAACCCGTGAAGAAGCCGGAGACCATAGCCACGGCAATTCGCATAGGCAACCCCGTGAACGGCCCCAAGGCAATTCGGGCAATCCGGGCCTCCGGGGGAACTGCTGAGGCTGTAAGTGACGCCGAAATCATCAAGGCCCAGAAGTTGATGGGCCGCCTAGAGGGAATCGGGGTGGAGCCAGCCAGCGCTTCCACAATTGCGGGGCTCAAGAAGCTCGTGCGGAAGGGGGCAATTAGGCGGGACGAGCGCGCGGTGTGCGTGGCGACGGGGCACATGTTGAAGGACCCGGAGGAAGCGGTCGCGGTTTCGAGCCGCCGGTCGAACTACCAGCGATTTATGAGGAGATACGTAAAGTGATTAGGTGATTCGATGCGGGCAAAAGAGGCGTTCGACCGCACGAGGGCCCTGCTGCAAAAGCACCACGAGTGGTTCAAGGGGGTTTTGCCTCTGATTGCAAGCGAGAATGTGCCGAGCCCTGCGGTGCGGGAGGCGCTCACATGCGATTTTGGGAACCGCTATGCCGAGGGTTTACCGGGCGAGCGAGTCTACGCCGGTTGCATTTACATAGATCAAGTTGAACTTTTGGCAATAGACCTCGCAAAACGGCTTTTCAAGGCCGAACATGCGAACGTTCAGCCGATTTCAGGCGTGGTGGCGAACCTGGCGATGTATTCAGCTTTGAGCAACCCAGGCGATTTGATGATGTGCCTGGCTATCCCCTGCGGCGGGCACATCAGCATGGGTAAAAAGAAGTTCGGCGGTACAGCAGGCGCCGTTCATGGGTTGGAGATAGAGTACCTGCCCTTCGACGAACGCCGAATGAACGTCGACGTGGATGCGGCTGCCAAGAAAATCCGGGAGCTCAAGCCGAAGCTCGTGCTGTTTGGCGGCAGCGTTTTTCTTTTCCCGCACCCCGTAAAAGAGCTAAGCGAGGTGATAAAGGAGGCCGGCGCGTACGTCACCTACGACGCCGCCCACGTGGCCGGCCTGATAGCTGGTGGCCAGTTCCAAGACCCGCTCCGCGAGGGGGCCGAGGTGATGACCTGCAGCACCCACAAGACGTTGCCTGGGCCGCAGCACGGCATGATCCTGTGCAGGCGCGAGCTGGCGGACGCGATAAACAGGGCGGTTTTCCCCGGCATGGTGAGCAACCACCATCTGCACGCGGTCGCCGCGGTTGCGGTCGCGCTCGCCGAGATGCTCGAGTTTGGCAGGGAGTACGCGGCGCAGGTGGTCCGCAACGCCAAAGCGCTCGGCCAGGCGCTGCACGAGCAGGGGTTCGCGGTTTTGTGCCCGGAGCATGGTTTCACGGCATCGCATCAGGTGGTCGTCGACATCACGAAATACGGGGACGGGGGGACGCTTGAGGGGAAGTTGGAAAAAGCGGGCATAATTTTGAACCGCAACCTGCTCCCTTGGGACATCCGCGAGGGCAGGCACTACAAAAACCCCGGCGGCATAAGGATAGGCACATCAGAAGTCACGAGGCTGGGCATGAAGGAGGGCGAGATGGGGGAGATTGCGGAGTTTCTCAAGCGCGTGGTCATCGATGGCGAGGCGCTAGAGCGGGTTGCGGCTGATGTGGCGGAGTTCAGGCGCGATTACCAGCGGGTTCACTACGCGTTTGAATCTGCGACGCAAGCGTACGAATACGTGAAAATCCAATAAGCGGCGGTTCAGAGGGGGGCCGAACGATTGTAAATTTAAAATTTGAATCTTAAGGTCGAGCCTAAACCTTTCACAACCCATATTTCCTCTATTTTCGCGTGTTTCCTGTGGAAATGGAAAGAACTTTCTTTTTTTCAAGAAATCTACCAAAAAATAGCCGATTTTTAAAGTATCCCTTTTTTAACCCCAATTTCCAAAAACACGAATACTTTCGGTGACCTCTCCCTCTGGGAGCTGCTTTTGAACCCATAAATCAAAAACATGTTTCGATGAGTGCGAAAAATAATCAAATCAGGCAAATACGGCGATTTTGGGCTGGGAATGGGTTACACCAGAGTATTTCAAATTTTTACACTTCCTTCATTTGCATACGTCAGAAAATTTCCTGGCTTATATCCAAAAACTTCAAAATTTGCACCACCACCGGTAAATACCCAACCCGTTGCTTTCACCACGAAGTTCTGGAGGCATGACCTTGGAGCCCGCGATGAACGAAAAGTTGGTCGAGTTTCTGCACGGTAAAGAGGTGCTCAAGGAACTCCGCAAGCTCACGGCCGCCGGCCAGAAGTCGCTCACGGTGGAATTCGAACGCCTGCTCAACTTCAACATGAAGCTCGCGAAAGCCCTGCTCGATTCCCCAGCCGATTTCTTCGCCGCTGCGGACAAAATTTTGAGCGACATAACTAAACTTCCCAGGATGCGCCTGCGGGTGTGCGGGCTCGATCAGTCGATAAAAATACGAAAGATCAGGGCCGAGCAGGTCGGCAGGTTCACCCAAGTTGAGGGCATGCTGAAACGCGTGGGAGAGATTAAGCCGGAGCTGAGGGTGGCGATTTTCAAGTGCAGGCGCTGCGGGGAGGAACAGGAAGTTGAGCAGATCAACGAGGTATACCGCGAGCCGCTACTGTGCGCGAACCCGAACTGCGGCAAGCGGGGCCCCTTTGACCTCGTGGTTGAAAACTCGGAGTTCCGCGATTGGCAGAGCCTCGTGCTCCAGGAGCGGCCAGAGGAGCTACGGGGAGGCCAGATTCCCCGCCTGCTCAGCATGGTGGTGAAAGACGATTTTGTCGACAAAGCCGTGCCGGGCAACCGGGTCGTGGTGACCGGCACCCTGCGGGTTTTCCAGGAGCGGGATCAGCGGGAGCGGAAGACCACGTTCCGGAAGGTGCTTTACGTGAGCCACATCGAGGTGCTGCAGAAGGGTATCGAGGAAGCGGAGCTCTCGCCCGAAGACGAGGCGCGGATCAAAGAGCTCGCCAAAGACCCGTGGCTCCGAAACATGATAATCCAGTCGATCGCCCCGAGCATATACGGTTATGACCCGGTCAAGGAGGCGATCGCGCTTCAGCTTTTTGGATGTGACCCTGTTGAGCTGCCAGATGGCACTAGGATTCGCGGCGATACCCACATCCTTTTGACAGGTGACCCGGGGGTGGCGAAGAGCGTGCTCCTCAAGTGGGTCGCAAACGTTGCGCCCCGCGGCCTCTACACCTCAGGCAAGAAGGCTACGGGTGCTGGCCTTACCGCGAGCGCAGTCCGCGACGAGTTCGGCGGCGGCTGGACGCTGGAGGCGGGGGCGCTTGTGATCGCGGATGGCGGCATAGCCTGCGTCGACGAGTTCGAGAAGATGTCAGATGAAGACAGGAGCGCAATTTTGGAGTCGCTTGAGCAGCAGACGATTAGCGTGGCCAAGGCCGGGATAGTTGCGACGCTTAACACACGCACAGCGGTCATCGCGGCGTGCAACCCGAAGTTCGGGAGGTTTGAGCGAAACAGAACCACCGCTGAACAAATTGCCTTAGATCCGGTCATTCTTTCGAGGTTCGACGCCCTTTTCATCATGCGCGACGAGCCGCGCGCCGAGCGAGACCGGACGATCGCCCATCACATCCTGGAACTCCATCGCGACCCAACCCGCGCACTCAAGCCGCCGCTCGACCCGGAAACGCTTCGGAAGATGATTATCTACTCACGCAGGGATGTACACCCGAAGTTCAAAGATAAAGAGGTGTTGAAGGTGATTGAAGACTTTTTCGTCAAGTGGAGGAGCACCGCGGAAGGGGGGGTGGCGCCGATCCCGATCACGGCGAGGCAACTCGAGGCGCTTGTCAGGCTGTCGAAGGCAAACGCACGGATGCGGTTGAGCGACGAGGTGACGGTCGAGGACGCGAACCGCTCGATAAACCTCATAAAGTTATCGCTGCAGGAGGCCGGCATAGACCCGGAGTCTGGCAAGGTGGACATAGATATCCTGATGACGGGGGTGAGCAGATCCCAGCGCAGCAAGATCGACCGGGTGCTCGACATAATTCGCGATCTCGAGGGGCGGTACGGCGGGGTGGCGCCGGTGGACGAGGTGAAGCGCATAGCCGGTGAGGAGGGGATCAAAGAGAAATTTGTCGAAAACATGATCGAGGCAGAAAAACTGAGGGGGCATCTCTACGAACCAAAGCCCGGGATGGTAAGCAGGGCGGTGAAGTGATGAAACAGCGCGTTCGTATTCTCCGTGACTTTCCCCCTGTCGAGCTCGTCGGGAGGCAGCTCGGCCCGTTTGGGGCGGGGCAAGAGGTTGAGCTTGAAATTTGGGAGGCGGCGGTGCTCGAGAGGCACGGGTTCTCCGAGCCGGTTCAAAAAATCACGGTCACAGAATTGAGGAAACTCCTGCTGGCCGAAGAGCGAGCTTCGGAGCCAGCGCCTCTGCCGCAGGGTTTCTACGCGTTGCTAGCTCAGCGCATCTCAGATCTGCGGGTGGTGAACCAGCGGGAGGAAATCGAGGAGCTCTGGGCTGCGGTCGTGGCGTTTACCGAAGCCAGGACGCAAAAACTCGTCCGGGCCGCGACCTCGCCAGCTGCAGCTGAGAATCTGTCGCCCGAGGAGAGGTTCCTCGTCAACCGCTTGGTGATAGCTCTGAAGGACTGGAGCGAGTGGCTGGAGAAAATGTTTGAAAAAGAGGAGGTGGGTAAAAATGGTGAGTTCGGAGGGCCTGTTCGACATGCTGTTGGAGGCACGCCCGATATTCAAAAACAGGGAGTACTTGCGCCCGACGTACACGCCAGCGGAACTGCCGCACCGTGATGAGCAGATCCATCAGCTCGCGCGGATCCTGGCAGCCCCGTTGCGCGGCGAAACCCCGTCGAACATATTTATCTACGGCAAGACCGGCACGGGCAAGACGGCGACTGTGAAATACGTGACGAAAGAGCTCGAAAAAGTTGCGGAGCGCGCCCCACGGAGGGTTGAGGTAGTTTACATAAACTGCGAGCTCGTCAACACGCAGTACCGAATTCTCGCGACACTTGCGACCATCTTTCTGGAAAAAATGAGGGAGAAGTGCGGTGAGCCGGGGTTAGACTTGCCAGAGGAGGTGCCGATGACCGGCTGGCCAACCGATCAAGTTTACAAGTGCTTTTTTAGGGCCCTCGATCATGACAGGCAGCTCGCGATAATCGTGCTCGATGAGGTAGACAAGCTGGTTTTGAAAAGCGGCGACGAGGTGCTCTACAACCTGACCCGCGTCAACTCGGACCTCAAAAACGCGAAAATCAGCATCGTGGGGATTTCAAACGACCTGAACTTCATGAACTACTTGGACCCGCGGGTGAGAAGCAGCCTGAGCGAAGAGGAACTGGTTTTCCCGCCCTACAACGCGCTCCAGCTCAGGGATATCCTTGACAAGAGGGCGGTGATGAGTTTTGCGGTGGGTGCCCTTGAGGGCGGGGTGATCTCCCTCTGCGCGGCACACGCGGCACGGGAACACGGCGATGCTAGGCGCGCCCTCGACCTGTTGCGCGTCGCTGGCGAGATTGCGGAGCGTGAGGGGGCCAACACTGTATCCGTCGAGCACGTCAGGCAGGCATACCAGAAGATTGAGCAGGACAAGACGCTCGAGGTAATCCGCACGCTGCCGACGCAGTCGAAGCTCGTCCTGTACAGCGTAATCCTCCTAGACGAGCGGAGGGAGAGGAAAATCATCACAGGCGACGTTTACAACGTTTACCGTACGCTGTGCCGCCAAAGTAGCCTGGATATACTCACCCAGCGCCGGGTCAGTGATCTAATCAACGAGCTCGACATGATGGGGATAATCAACGCCCGGATCATCAGCAAGGGCAGATACGGCAGGACCAAAGAAATCGTGCTCAACGTCCAGCCGCTACAGGCGAGGGCGGCAATCCAAGTGGAGTACCCAGATGTCGATGTGGCAACGTTGCCGCGCCAGCTCACGCTCGCCTGAGGTAAGGGTATGGTAGACGAGGCCGCGATTGTCCGCAAGTTCATGGACGAGGAGATGCAGCTCACCCCGGGGGCCCTCGAAACCCTGAGAAAGCTCCCCGACGCAGACGCCGCGGTCGAGAGGATGTTGGCCGGCCTTCGTGGCATGGTTAAAAAACCCCTGGTAATCACCGTGGACGAGGTTACGAGATTTATGGGCGGCGAAGAAATGGGGCTGCCCCCGCCACTGGAGGTCAAACCGACCATCGAAATCGAGGAAAGGTTGCGCGAGGTAGAAAAACCCCCGGAGCCCCTTCCAGAGCTTGTTCACCGGAGGTTCAGGCCACTCGCGGCAGAAATTGAAGCGGACGTCGAGGTGGTGCGGGACATCACCGGGCGGAGCTACACGGAGGGGGGGCTGAAGGATTTTGTGAAGTTGTTCAAGGATCGCTACGAGAGGTTACGCGACCTTCTCCGAAAGAGGGTCGAGCTCCAAGGCGCCGCCCCGATCAAAAGCGCGTCCAGTTACGAGGACGGTGAGAAGGTCAAAATCATAGGGATGGTCGCTGATAAGCGCGAGAGCAAGCTCGGGAACACGGTGGTCGAACTCGAGGACGAAAGCGGGAGGGCGGTAGTGATTGTTTCGAAGAGGGGCCGTGACCTCGCTCAAAAAGCGGCGGAAGTGGTTCAGGATGAGGTCATAGGTGTAGTTGCGACGGTGCGGAAGAGAGACCGCGCCCCCCTCCTGCTTGCGAACGACATAATCTGGCCAGAGACCCCCGCTCAGCGTGAACCTACCAGAGCTGCGGACCCCGTTTGTGCCGTGTTGATATCCGATTTGCACGTTGGGAGCGAGATGTTTTTGGAGGACGCATTTGCGAAATTTTTGAAGTGGCTGCGTGGGGAAGAAGGCAGCCAAGAGCAGCATGAGCTGGCCGGCAGGGTAAAATACGTGGTAATTGCTGGCGACCTCGTTGATGGCGTTGGCATTTACCCGCAGCAGGAGGAGGAACTCCTCATCACAGACATTTTCAAGCAGTACGATGCGGTGACCGAGTTGCTCGCCCAAATCCCCGATCACATAACCATCGTCATCGCCCCCGGCAACCACGATGCGGTTCGCCCGTTGGAACCACAGCCCGCCCTTCCAAAGGATGTCGCCGCAGCCCTCTACGATTTAAACTCGGTAATGGTTGGCAACCCCACGCAGTTAAAAATTCACGGCGCCAACCTCCTCATTTACCACGGAAGGAGCTTCGATGACCTAGTGGCGACGATTCCGGGGTTGAACCGCCAAGACCCGATCCCGCCGATGAGCAAACTGCTTCAAAAGCGCCACCTAGCGCCAATCTACGGTGGGCGCACCTCGATTTCACCGGAAGATAGGGATTATCTCGTAATCGAGGAGGTGCCGGACATCCTCCATTGCGGCCACATGCATGTATTCGGCCAAAAGAAGTACCGTGATGTGATGCTCGTGAACTCCGGCACCTTTCAAGAGCGAACGATGTACATGATGAGTTTGGGGGTTAAGCCCACCCCAGGGATCGTGCCGGTTATCGACTTACAGACCTACCAAGCGAGCGTGGTACACTTTGCGTAAACTCGCGAACCTCATCAATCGGCTCTCAACTTTCTTCTTGGATATGGATGGCGTGCTATACCGCGGGGAGGCGCCTATTGGAGGGGCGGCGCAGGCCGTCGCTTACCTTCGGAGGAAAGGGAAGAAAATTGTGTTTATGACAAACAACGCGGCGTACACCCGGCGCGCGTATGTCCACAAGCTAGCGAGGATGGGCATCCCCGCTCGCGAGTCAGAGATCATAACCTCAGGGTATGCCGCGGTGCTGTACCTGCGCAAACGCGCCCCGCACGCGCGATTGTACGTTGTTGGAGAGCCGGGACTCAAGGCCGAGCTGAGGCAGGGCGGGTTTGAAGTTTTGCCAGACAATCGCGCGGGGGAAGTGGACTTCGTTGTGGCCGGGCTGGACCGCACCTTAACTTACAATAGGCTGGAGGCCGGCGTGCGTGCGCTTTTGGCCGGGGCGGAGCTGATCGCCACAAATCTGGATGCAACTTACCCAACCGAAACAGGTCTTTCTCCGGGGGCTGGCGCGACGGTCGGTGCACTTTCGGGCTCTTCCGGCAAGCAACCGAAAGTCGTGATCGGCAAGCCGTCGCCCAACATGATAAAACTCGCACTCCGCATGGCCGGCTCGAGGCCAAAAGAAACTGCTATTCTTGGAGATAAGCTAGCCACAGACATCCGCGCTGGGAGGGAAGCCGGCCTCACAACGATATTGGTGCTGACCGGGGTGACTTCGAAGCGGGATCTCAAAAAGGCCAAGGGGACTAGGTTGGCGCCAGACATCGTTCTTTCAAGCATAACAGATCTGGTGGTGGGCAAATGATTACGGCGAGCCCCGCGATAGAAGCGTATTTCCAACAGCTCGATGCGAAGATAAAAGAGTGCTATGAAGTCGCGAACAAAGCTCGCTCACTCGGTCTTGACCCCGAGTTCGAGCCGGAGATCCCGCGGGCGGAAGATCTCGCCGCACGGGTTGAAAAGCTCGTCGGCCCCCAAGGGGTGGCGGAGGTCATCAGGAAGCTCGAGGAGGAGGAGATGAACCGAGAGGAGCTGGCCCTCAAAATTGCAGAAATGATAGTGGACGGCAGGTTTGGGAAGCTCGAGGACCGCCAGACAGCGGAGCAAGCGGTTCGAACGGCGCTGGCGATTTTGACAGAGGGAATAGCTGCAGCTGCACCTCTCGAAGGCATAACGCACATCGCGATAAAGAAGAATTTCGATGCAACGCCCTACCTGGCTATCTACTTCGCGGGGCCGATTAGGTCGGCGGGCGGCACGGCGGCGGCGCTCGCGGTTTTGGCCGGGGATTTCGTCCGGAGGAAATTGTACCTAGACGTTTACAAGCCGACCAACCAAGAGATCGAGCGCTTTGTAGAGGAGGCTGAGCTCTACGGGGCTGAGGCAGCACACCTGCAGTACACGCCCTCAGCAGATGACATCCGTACGGCGGTCAGCAACATCCCGATCGAGATAACCGGCGAGCCGACCCAAAGGGACTTGATGGTCACAGGCTACCGCGACCTCGAGCGGATAGAAACGAACCTGGTTCGAGGGGGCGCTGTTTTGGCGCTGTGCGAGGGAGTATTACAGAAGGCTCCAAAAATTTTGAAGCATGTGGCGAAGCTCAACATCGACGGGTGGGGTTGGCTTCAAGATCTAATTGCGCGCGCCCCAACCGCCGAGGAAAAAGGACCGGTCTATCCAAAGGGCGATAAGTACCTCGATGAGATCATCGCTGGCAGGCCGGTTTTTAGTCATCCGGGGCGAGAGGGTGGTTTCAGGCTCCGCTACGGCCATGCGAGGAACACCGGCATCGCTGCAGTCGGCATCCACCCAGCGACGATGGTCATTTGCAACGATTTTATCGCGGTCGGAACCCAGCTTAAACTCGAGCGGCCGGGCAAGGGAGGGGCGGTGACACCGGTTGACTCGATCGAGGGCCCGATTGTCAGGCTCGTCGATGGCTCGGCGGTGCAGATAAACTCGGTCGAACAGGCGCTCGAGCTGCTCGACAAGGTCGATGAGGTCCTCTTCTTGGGTGACGTTTTGATAGGCTACGGTGAGTTTTTGGAGAACAACCACCCTCTGATGCCGGCCGGCTACTGCCAGGAGTGGTGGGCACAGGAAGTCAAGAAAGCGCTTGTCGGGAAATCAATCGACGGGGACTTGACGCCGTTCATAACGCCGCCTTACCTGGGACCATCGCCGCGGCTCGCAATCGAGATATCGATAGAGCTTGGTGTGCCGCTGCACCCAGCGTTCACGTATCACTTCCAGGACATCGGGGTAGAGGAGCTCAAGAGCCTCGCCACGTGGCTCGTCAAGGGAGAACCGGAATTCGAGGGGGAGGTGCTCAGCAGCCTGCGCGTCCAGCTCGAGCAATCCCCAAAGCGCATCCTTGAGATACTCGGGGTCCCCCACCGTGTCGAAGGGGATTTTGTAACCATCGAAGAGCATACCTTTCCCCTGTGCACGTGTTTAGGGGTACTCGACGGGCAGCGATTGAACGATGAAAAACTCGACGCGGTTCTCCGTGCAAACCCGGCGAAAGATGTCATGGACCTTGTGCAAATGCTGGCAGGGATGGCAATCAGGCGAAAGGCCCCGACGCGCATAGGCTGTCGAATGGGGAGGCCGGAGAAGGCGAACCCGCGCATAATGTCGCCCCCCGTGCATGTGCTATTCCCGGTCGAACTTGGGGGTGGCGCGACCCGAAGCGTTATAAAAGCGGCTGAAAAGGGGCGCGCCCTCGTGGAGGTGGCGAGGTGCGAGTGCCCGGAGTGCGGCACGGTATCCTTCATGCGAAAGTGCCCGAAGTGCGGCGCCCAAACCGTCTATACCCGAGTCTGCACGCGCTGCGGCCGCCCGTCAAGCGGTGAGCGATGCATAACGTGCGACGCGCGGACGGAGTTATTCGACAAGCGCGAGATAGACGTCAAATCGCTCTTGGACTCCGCCCTGAGCAGGTTGATGGAGCAGGCTCCGGATGAGGTAAAGGGCGTCAGGGGAATGACGAGCGCGTGCAAGATCCCCGAGCCACTCGAGAAGGGCATCCTGCGCGCGAAGCACCACCTTTACGTCTTCAAGGATGGCACCGTTCGATTCGACGCGACTGATGTCCCGCTGACACACGTCCGTCCGAGGGAGATAGGCACGTCGGTGGAAAAGCTACGTGAGCTCGGGTACGCCACGGATTATCGGGGACGGCCTCTCGAGAGCGACGATCAAACCATAGAACTCAGGGTCCAAGATGTTATCCTGTCGAAAGCGTGCGCCGAATACATGCTAAACGCTTCGAAGTTCGTGGACAGCCTGCTCCAAAAATTCTACGGGCTGCCACCCTACTACAATGCGAACGAGCCCGAAGATCTGGTTGGTCAGCTGGTGATAGGGCTGGCGCCGCACACCTCCGTGGGCGCGGCTGGGCGCATCATAGGTTTCTCCGATGCAAATGTCGGTTATGCCCACCCGTACTTCCACGCGGCGAAGAGGAGGGACTGTGATGGCGATGAAGATGCTGTCATCCTGCTGCTCGACGCCCTGCTCAATTTCAGCAAGCGCTTCTTACCATCAACGCGCGGGGGCACCATGGACGCTCCGCTGATCCTGAACACCCGTATCAACCCAGCTGAGATAGACGAAGAGGCGCACAACATGGACGTGATGGAGGCCTACCCGCTTGAGTTCTACGAGGCGACGCTTCGGTATGCCAACCCGGGCGAGCTTTTGTCAGTGATGAAAACGGTTAGGGGCAGGCTGGGGACAGAGGAGCAGTACGAGGGGTTGAAATTCACGCACGATTCAAGCGACATCTCAAACGGCCCGCACTCCAGCCTCTACAAAACGCTCGAAACGATGGAGGAGAAGACATCCGCGCAGCTTGGACTCGCGCGCAGAATCAGGGCGGTCGACGCCAACGATGTTGCGGAGCGTTTGATTGAGCACCACTTCATCCCAGACCTCAAGGGCAACCTCCGTGCTTTCGCGACGCAGCAGTTCAGGTGCACGAAATGCAACACGAAGTACCGGCGCATACCCCTGAGCGGCGTCTGCAACCGCTGCGGGGGCAACCTCATTCTAACGGTCACGCGCGGGGGGGTGGAGAAGTACCTAGAGGTGGCGATGCGGATAGCGCAGGAGTACAACGCGAGCGATTACACAAAGCAGCGCTTGAAGCTCACTCAGCGCGACATAAAGTCGGTTTTCGAGAGCGACGCGCACCGGCAGGCGAGCCTAGCGGATTTCATGTAGTTAATTTAAGGCAAAACAGCACATTTTTACATGGCCGGGGTGGCGGAACCAGGTAACGCGGCAGACTCGAGATCTGTTGGCCCTCACGGGTCGTCAGGGTTCAAATCCCTGCCCCGGCGCCATCATTTTTTCTGCTTGTTGTGAAAGATATTCTCTGTCGAGCTTGCCCTTTTGCATGGCTAGAATCGCCTGCACATCCTCCAGATCTTGAGGGCGACCATACGTGAGTTTTGTGATTACGAGGTCTTCTGGGGCTTCCACCCATGTGTTTTCCCCATAAATTTCAACGCGCTGTTTTCGTGCAAGCGAAGCCTCATCGAGCGGCGTAGTTACCTCCCGAAGGTCAAGCCGGTACGGTGAGCCCTCGTCAAAGGTCCATCCTCCCCACGCTGAGCGCCCCCCCTCAACTCCTCGACTAATTTTTTTCCCGATTTTGCGCTCCTTTTTATCGAAGCGGCCATTAGCTCTAACATCGCATCGTTTAGGTCAGCCAGGATGAAGAGAGGGTCAGCACGGCATCGCTCCATCGCGACAACTTCCAGCTCGATTCGTTCGGACGATCTCTCCCATCGTGGATTTTTGTGTACGACTATCATCTGCATAGCTTAGTCCTCGGTGGGCAGCAAAATAGCTTTTTGGTTGGCGGCGGCGTCAGGACTTTTAACGAAGTTATTCATAATATCTACCGGGCCGCTGTAGCTCAGTTGGCAGAGCGTCGGTTTCGTAAACCGAAGGTCGTGGGATCGTGACCCACCAGCGGCTCCATAGGGTCGAGGTCAACAAATAAACTTTAATATGCGCTGGGGCTAGACACCAACGGTGGTAAACGTGGTTTTTGAAAAGAAGGAAAAGCCCAAGGCCGCCGTCGAGATCGGTTTGGATTTGAGTGGCCTGCTCGAGAGCTTGGGGTTGGGGAAAACGGTGGACCGAGTTATAGAACTGATCAAGCAAGGGAAACTCGAGGTCAGGGTCGAACTCGGCGGTAAGAAAAAGGGGAAGCTCCCCGCTAGCGTCACGATACGGCTGAAGAAAGCGGAAGCATAACTCGACGTTTAAACGCTGTTGAGTGGGGTTTTTTAAGGTGGTAATGGCGCGCAGGGCTAGGCTTATCCTATGCAGCGGGAAAGGCGGAACCGGGAAGAGCACAGTCGCCGCTGCAATCGGTACGCATTTCTCCAGCGAGGGCAAAAGGGTGCTGCTGGTTTCAAGCGACCCCACCCGCTCGCTCTCAGGTATTTTTGACAGGCGCATAGGCGGAAATGTCACAAAGATTGGCCCGAATTTGTACGCGGTAGAGTTAGACGTTGAAAAAATCGCAAAAATGGTTGAGAGTGAATACAGGAAAATTTTCATCGACACCCTTGCCTCCTGGCTGGATGAGGAAATCATAGAAGATCTGCCCGTGGAGATATTGAGCGGTGTCGACGAGTTGTTTGCACTCGACAAGATACGCCATTTCGTCGAGAGGGGGTACGATGTCGTCGTCTGGGACACGAGCCCGACGGCCTACACCCTACGGCTGCTGTCCCTCTCCCAAAAGATTAGTGGTGCCGTCTCCCGGAGCCTAGGCCTGTACGTTAGACTCGCCCACCCACTCGAGACGATAAAAGCATGGCTCAAAAGAAAACCCGAGCCTGAGATAATAAGGGCTTTTAAGAAACTAGGGCAGGTCACGAGCAAAATCGAAAAAATGCTATCAGACGTGCGAACTGAATTTATCCTAATTTTGAACCCCGAAAAGCTGTCGATTTCGGAAGGCAAGCAGCTGCAGGAGGCCGCGGAAAAGTACAACATAACCGTGAAAAGGGTGGTTGTAAACAAGATGCTGCTGCCATGTAAGTGCCGGTTTTGTACCCTGAAAAGAAACGAGCAGCAAAGGAACCTAGAAGTAATCCGAAAGGAGTACGGCGACTTAAAGCTTTTGACCGTGCCCTATCTCCCGCACGAAGTCATTTCGAAGAAAAGGGTCGAAGAATACGCGGGAAAGCTTTTCGAGGATTAGTTTCTTCCGCAGATCGCGCAAACAGCCATTAAAACAAACAGGGAGGCCACCATTCTCTTGATGTTAAGCAATTGTTTGTACCTGGCTGGCGCCATTTTTAATAGCAGCGAGACGTAGCCCCTCACCAACGCATGCCTTTTGCATAGGCCGTAAAGTACCATTCCAGCCTGGATTTGCTGGGAAAGGGACAACATTTTTCAAGCCTCCAGACTTGAAATACTTAGGGGCGATAATCTATTTAAGGGTATTGATTGGGCGTGGTAAAAGAGAAATATTTAAGCTTTTTTTCAGGTATTTATTAATTTTTTATGCTATTTAAGAGATTGAAGTATTATCTTATTTTTTATAAGGAAAAAATCCAATTTATTGTAACAATATTGATTTCCCACAGATTTAATACGGCTATCAGGAAATTCAGCTTTTTATAGCCGCTTGAGCTGCAGCAAGCCTTGCTATCGGCACGCGGTACGGTGAGCAGCTCACGTAGGTCAAGCCAACCTCATGGCAAAATTTAACGCTTTTCGGGTCCCCCCCATGCTCCCCGCATATCCCGATTTCCAGGTCGGGCCGGGTCTTCCGCCCCAGCTCCACCCCCATCTGTATCAGCCTACCGACACCCTCAACGTCGAGCGTCTGGAATGGGTTGTCGGGCAGCACCCCGCGCTCGGTGTAGATAGACAAGAACTTGTTCTCCGCGTCCTCCCGGCTGAAGCTGAACGTCGCCTGCGTCAGGTCGTTCGTCCCAAAGCTGAAGAACTCCGCCACCTCAGCTATCCGGTCGGCCTCCAAGCAAGCCCTAACGACCTCAATCATCGTGCCAAACTTCATCGGCACCCTCACGCCAAACTTTTGTTCAACTTCCTCCGCCACCCGGGCAACGATTTCTTTTACCACCAAAAGCTCCTCGACCGTGCAAATGTTGGGAACCATCAGCTCGGGCTTTATTTTCACCCCCTCTTTCATGAGCTCCGCACAGGCCTCGTAGTACGCCCGGATTTGCATCTCGTATATGTCCGGACAGGTTACCCCCACTCGAACGCCGCGGTGGCCCAGCATCGGGTTGATTTCGGCAAGAACACGGGCTCGCTTGAGCACACGCTCCTTCTCGGCTATGGATTTTTCGACATTTTCCATTCTTTTTACAACGGTGTGCGTCCTCTTTTTTAACACCAGCAAGCTCTTCTCCCTCTTCAGCTCCTCTACCTCCTCGATAAGCGCGTCACGGGATGGCAAAAATTCGTGCAGAGGGGGGTCGAGCAGGCGCACGGTTACCGGTAGCCCCTCCACCGCCTTGAGTATCTCCTTGAAATCCCGCTTCTGCACGGGGAGCAGCTTCTCGAGATATGGTTTCCTCTCTTCAGCGCTTCCCGCCATTATCAGCGCCTGGACCAATGGCAGGCGGTCGGTCTCGCTGAACATGCGCTCGGTGCGGCAGAGCCCTATGCCCTCCGCCCCGAATCTCTTGGCATCCCGCGCCCCTTCAGGGGTGTCGGTGTTCGCCATAACACCGAGCTTCCTCCGCTTGTCGGCCCACCTCAACAACTCCGTGATATCCCCCCCGAGCTTCGGCTCTATCATCGGAACTTCGCCGAGGTAAACATCGCCGCTACCGCCGTCGATGGTGAGCACATCACCCTCCTTTATGATCACGTCCCCAACGTATGCGGTTTTAGCGTGGGGATCGACGCGGATCGCCTCACAACCGGAAACGCAGGGCTTGCCCATCCCCCTAGCCACGACCGCTGCATGGCTCGTCTTTCCCCCGCGGCTCGTCAGGATGCCCTGCGAGGCGAAAAAACCGTGGACGTCCTCCGGCTTCGTTTCCTCCCGCACGAGGATCACATTTTTGCCCGCCCGACCTTCTCGCTCCGCATCGTCCGCACTGAAGATCGCGACACCCGAGGAGGCGCCGGGGGATGCAGCAAGGCCGCGAGCTATCGGCTTCACCTTGGCTTTTGGATCGATGCGCTTGTGCGTGAGTTGTTCGAGATCCTCCGGCCATACCTTCAGGATAGCCTCCTCCTCCGCTAGGATCCCCTCCTTGACCATGGCGACGACGGTCTTCACCCTCGCCTGGGCGGTCATCTTCCCACTCCTCGTCTGGAGCATGTAGAGCTTGCCGCGCTCGATGGTGAACTCGAAGTCCTGAACCTCACGGTAACGGCGTTCTAGGATTTCCCTGATTTTGAGCAGTTCTCTACAAGTCGCCGGCATCTCTTTCCCCATCTCCGCGATCGGCTTAGGTGTGCGTATGCCAGCGACGACATCCTCGCCTTGGGCATTCGTCAGGTATTCGCCGAAGAGCACATTTTCGCCGGTAGCGGGGTCGCGCGTGAAAGCGACCCCAGTAGCAGAGTCATTACCCATGTTGCCAAAGACCATCGCCTCAACGTTAACTGCTGTGCCATTTGCGATGTCTGACGTGATCTTGAACTCCTTCCTGTAGGCAACGCAGCGTGGGGTGTTCCAGGATTTAAAGACAGCCTCAATAGCGAGCCTCAACTGCTCGTAAGGGTCGGTGGGGAACTCCCGCCCGAGGGCCCGCCGGCATATCTCCTTGAACCCAACTACTGCCTCTTTAAGCGCCTTGGCGTCGAGATCTGTGTCGTACTCCACGCCGTACTTTTGTTTGACCCGCTCGAACGCCTCATCGAAGAGCTCGCCGTCAACACCCAAGGCGATCCTGCAGAACATGGAGATGAAGCGGCGATAAGCGTCGTAGGCGAAGCGCTCGTTATCGGTCTGCTCAACTAGGCCTTTTACCGTGCTGTCGTTCAGGCCGAGGTTTAGGATGGTGTCCATCATCCCGGGCATGGAGATGGCGGCGCCCGAGCGGACGGAGACGAGCAGCGGGTTGTGTGCGTCGCCGAACTTTTTGCCCGTTTTTTCCTCGATGTGCTTTATTGCGGTAGCGACGTCATCCATAAGCCCTTCAGGCGGTTTCTCGCCAGCACCGTAATATTCCAAGCAAGTTTCGGTTGTAATGATAAAACCCGGGGGAACTGGCAGGCCCATCCTCGTCATTTCAGCCAGATTTGCCCCCTTACCGCCGAGCAGTTTTTTGTCTTTAGCTTCCCCCTCCTCGAAAAGGTAAACGCGCTTCATAAAACCCCTTCGTCAGTCCTTTGGTGGGCAGTGTATTTTAACTTAACGAAATGTTAAGTGTTATCGAGTGGTAATTTTGAGACCAACATACGATTTCGAGGCGGCGGAGGTCAGGCGATTCCTCAAACACCACGGGGCGAAACGTGCGGCGATCCAGTTGCCGGAGGGCCTGAGGCCGCACCTAGCCGAGATTACGGCGGTGTTCGGAGAGGTTGGAGTCGAGGCGGTCGTATTGGCAGACAGCTGTTACGGGGCATGCGACCTAGCAGATGCTAAGGCGGAGCAGCTGGGTTGTGGCGTGCTGATTCACTATGGGCACGCCGACATGGGGCTGCCAACCAGCCTGCCGACGCTGTACGTCGAAGCGCACATGCTTGTCGATCCACTCGAGGCGGTCGAGGGAGCGCTTTCATCGCTCGGTTTCAAACGGGTTGGTTTGACCACCACCGCCCAACACATTACCCACCTCCCAGGCGTGGCGGAGCTCATCCGCTCCCGGGGCGCAGAACCAATCGTGGGCAAGCCCGGGCCTAGGGCAAAATACCCCGGGCAGGTGCTGGGGTGCGATTTCGGGGCGGCTACCTCGGTTTCCGATCGCGTGGATGGATATATCTACATCGGCACAGGTGAGTTCCACCCGCTCGGCGCGGCGCTCGCCACCGGGAAGCGCGTCGTAGCCGTAAACCCGGTTGCGAAGGGCTTCAAGGTGATAGCCCCGAGCCTAGATTTCTTGAACAAACGGAAGGCGATGATCGCCCGAGCAACTGCATGTGAGCGGTTCGGCATTGTGGTCAGCACCAAGCCCGGGCAGGCGCGTTTTAAGCTGGCATCCGCGCTGGCCGATGCTTTTAGGGGTGCGCGTAGGGAGGCCCACGTGTTGGTCGTGGATGAGGTGCAACCGGAAAAACTGTGTGATTTCAAGTTGGATGCTTTTGTGTGTGCGGCATGCCCACGGGTACCTATTGACGACGCGGAGCGCTTCGACCGCCCGATTTTGACCCCCTTTGAGGCGGGGGTGATGCTTGGGAAAGCGAGCTTCGAGCCCTACCGGCTGGACGAAGTGCGGGCGAGCGATTTCGGGTGATGTTGTGCGCAAGAAGCAACTCGAGATAATTCTCCAAAAGCTCTCCCCCCACCCGAGCCCGAGCGCGGAGCTCGAGCAGTATATGACACCTGGTGGTGTCGCGGCCGCGCTTCTACAGCTCGCCAACTCGCAAGGCGATATCGCTGGCAAAGTGGTTTGTGATCTAGGGTGCGGGACGGGACGGCTCGCAGTGGGCGCGGCGCTACTTGGGGCTGAGCGCGTGATTGGGGTGGATGTTGACCCCACAGCTCTTGAAATTGCCGAGCAGAATGCCGCGCGCGCGGGGGTCGACATCGAGTGGATAAGGGGTGACGTAAACGAATTCAAAAGAGCCGACACAGACACCGTGATACAAAACCCGCCGTTCGGTGTACAGCGGAGGGGGGCCGACATGGTATTTTTGCGCAAGGCTCTCCAACTCGCACCGGTGGTTTACTCGCTCCACAAAGCCACGCCTAAAAACCGCGCCTTTATAGCCGAGCGTGTTAAAGAGATGGGTGCGAAAATAACCGATAGGCTTGAGTTGTGGTTTCACATCCCGAGGCAGTTCAAATTTCACACCCGCAGGGTGCATAGGTTTAAAGTAGACCTCTACCGAATTGAGAAGGGAGGTAAAAAATGGTAGAAGTGAAGACGGGTGATTTTGTAGTCCCGGGAGATTTTTTGGCGACCACAGAGGAATTCGTCCCAGGCGAGGGGGCGTACGAAGAGGAGGGGAAGGTCTACTCCTCGTGCACCGGCGTGGTACTGGTTGATGTCAGAACCAAACGGATTTCAGTTTTTTCGAAAACAGCCACCCCACCAGTGATGAAACGGGGTGATGTGGTGGTGGTTCGTGTTGAAGAAGTCAAGGATCAGTCGGCAAACGTCAGCATCGGTGTTTTGAGGGGTTACGAGGACCGCCAGCTTCCGCTCCCAGACGCCGGCGTCATCCACGTTTCGGAGGTGCGTGATGGGTACGTCAGGGACCTATCAAAGGAATTCAAGGCAGGCGATATCGTTAGGGCCAAGGCCCTAGATACGCGCCGGACCCCTATTCGGCTCTCGACAGTGGGGGAGGATCTGGGAGTTATAATGGCTGTCTGTTCACGATGCCGAATGCCCTTGGATAAAGATGACTCGAAGCTACGGTGCAAGAACTGCGGCAACGTTGAGTTCCGAAAGCTCGCCAGCGACTATCGCCGGGGGATCCTGTGAGTCGCGAGTTGAAGCGCATACTGAATGTTAGGGTGGCGAGCACGAAGCAGATGGTATGGCTAGTCAATGCGGTAACCTCGCTGAAAGCAGATCTCGCCGTGGATGCGCAGCCAGGGATTGTGAGGGTGTGCATACGCGGTTCGAAGGGTGAAGTTCGAGAAATCTCTCGCAAGATATTAGAGCTCGCTGCCAAGTCGCAACTCTCATAAACGGCAAAGTCCAAGAAAAATGGGTGTCGGGATGGAATTGGAACTCGTGAGCGAGGAAAAGAATAGCATCACAATAAAGATAATCGGCGAAGACCACACGTTATGCAATGTCCTACGTAAAACATTGCATCAAGATGAAAATGTTGTCGCCGCTTCGTACGCGATCGAGCACCCGTTGATCGAACACCCTAAGTTTTATGTGCAGGTAAAAAAGGGCAGGCCAGGGACAGCTTTGACCCGTGCGGCCGAGCAAATCGCCGCAGCGTGCGACGACCTCCACAAGCAATTGTTTAAAGCGCTGAAAAAATAGCACCCCAAAAAGTTCAATAGCGCAGCTGCCCACCCTGTTTTGGTAGGCCGATGAAACAAGTCAAATTTTGGGGAATAAAGCCGGAGATAAGGGTTTTGGGTGTAGACGACGGGCCATTCAAGCCGCACAGCGGGGGGGCGGCCCTCCTCGTCGGTGCGGTATTCAGGGGGGGGCGCTGGATCGATGGTGTTTTGAGTACGCGCGTTGCGGTCGATGGCACGGATGCCACGCGACAGATAATAGAGATGGTCAACCGGAGCAAGCATAAGGGGCAGCTCCGCGTGATAATGACCGACGGCGCGACGTTTGCCGGGTTCAACGTTGTGGATATCCAAGACATATTCGGAAAAACCGGTATCCCGGTTATTGCTGTGTCTAAGGAACGCCCAAATCTCAAAGAGGTAAAGCAAGCGGTCAAACACCTGCCCGACTGGCGCGAGCGCTGGGGGGTGCTTAAAAAAGCGGGCAGGATATACAGCGTGAGGACGAGGGCAAAGGCGGCGCCGGTGCATATGCAAATCGCTGGCATAAAAAAGGCTGACGCTGAGCAGGTGGTGAGGCTAACGGCCACGCGCAGCTTTGTCCCAGAGCCGCTGCGTGTCGCCCACCTGATTGCGAGGGGCATCACGTATGGCGAAAGCACGAAGAAAATTTAACGTGTGGCGGGGCGTGATCAAGGCGAGGGGAAAAATCAGGCGCGTGTTTACGCGGTACAAGGTGTTGTACGAGATACTCACCGTACTTTTGATTGTCGGGATCTTATTTTTTGGCATGAAAGGGGCCATCTGCCTCGCGCTTCGCACAGGTGATCCGTACCGGGCGGTCACCTCGGATAGCATGAAACACGCCGACGAGCTGTGGAGGGACTGGTTTTTGGAGATGGGGCACGACCCATCGAACTTCCCCCTTCAAGGCGGGTTTGAGCGGGGTGACCTAATGTTTGTACAGGGGGTCAACCCGTTCGAGGATATCAAAATCGGCGATGTCATCGTGTTCAACGTACCATCTTACCGGCTCCCGTTTGTCCATCGAGTCGTTAGCATAACCAACGTGGGTGGGGAAATCCGCTTTACAACCAAGGGCGACGCCAACCCGGGCATCTTGCCGGTTGAACGGTCAATCAAGCCGGAGCAAATCATCGGCGAAGTGGTGTTTATCATCCCAAAGCTCGGACACTTATCGCTTTGGTGGCAGGGAGAATGACATGAGAAAACAGCCATTTGTTATGGTCGACGTAATCATAAGGGTGAAGGGCGGCGTGGTGTTGGTCAAAAGGGCTAGGGAGCCACACAAGGGCAGATGGGCGTTACCCGGTGGCTTCGTGCGCTACGGTGAGCGGGTCGAGGATACGGTGATTCGTGAGGCGGAGGAGGAAACCGGGTTAAAAGTTAAGCTCAGCAAGTTGGCCGGTGTTTACTCCAATCCAAAGCGCGACCCACGAGGTCACGCGATCTCGATATGTTTTTTAGCGGACGTGGGCGGCGGCAGACTAAGGGCGGGGGGCGACGCGGCGGATGCGCGCGTATTTAAAGAAATTCCGTGGGGCGAGCTCGCGTTCGATCACGCTGCGATGCTGAGAGATGCGGGGTTTAGGTGAGTGCGTGGAATTCTGTTCGAAATGTGGAAACCTGATGCTTCCTAAAAAAGACAAAAAGGGCTTGGTTCTGGAGTGCGGTAAGTGCGGGCATGTTTCGGATGCGGTGAAAGCGGAGGAATACAGGCTCGTTAGGGGGGTCGAGTCAAAGAGGATGGCGCCGGAGGTTATCGAGGGTAAGCGGATAAACCTGCCGACGGCGCGCGTCACCTGCCCGGGGTGCGGGAATGACAAGGCCTACTGGTGGATGCGCCAGACGCGGGGTGCGGATGAGCCATCGACCAGGTTCTACCGTTGTGTCGAATGCGGGCACGTCTGGCGCGAGTATGCGTAAAGCGCAAAAACCCATGGGGAGAAATAGGTTGGGGTAGAAGTGGAAGAATTTGTGCACAAGGCACGCGCGATTGGCAGGAAAATTTCTGAAATAAAAATCGGTGACTCTCGCATCGGGGTAGTTGGCCTGGTTGTGGATAGAAAGGAGGGAGAGTTGACACTCGATGATGGTTCAGGCCAAATCACGGTGTTCTTCGACGACCCAGCGCTAGCCGCGGGCGTGGGCGCTGGCTCAAAAATCAGGGTATTCGGGACCCCGCTCAACGTCGGCGGCAAGCACGAGCTGCAGGCGGAGATAATTCAAAAGGTGGATAAGCTCGACTTGGAACTTTATGAGGAGGTCAGGCGAGAAATCAAAAAATTTGAGAGGGAAGTAGGGCAATAAGGGGGGTTGTTTTGGTTAAGTTGCGTATGGCGGATTCGAAAGGCTGGAAAACCTGCGTAAGCGCGATGGCGAGTTTGATAGAGGAAGCCACGTTTAAACTGACGCCGGAAGGGGTGAAGATGAAGGCGATGGATCCTTCTCACGTGGCACTCGTCGATTTTGAGTTACCCGCGGAAGCCTTTGCCGAGTATGGGGTTAAACAAACGGTGTCGATCGGGGCCGATCTCGCAGAGATGAACAAAATAATGGCGCGGGCGAAAGCCGAGGATGAGTTCACGATGGAACTCGATGAGGAGAAAAATCGTTTGGTGTTAACGTTTAAGGGCACCTCCACCAGAAAGTTTAGTCTACCGCTGATAGACATAAGCGAGGCCGAATTGCCCGAGCCCAAGCTTCAGTTCACCGCCACCGCCGACATCGCGGCAGGCGTTATCCAAGATGGGCTACGTGACGCAGAGATAGTCGGCGATAATGTGAGGTGCGAGCTGAAGGAGGAGGGATTCTCCATGCTGACAGAGAGCGACACCGGGGCAACTGAGCTTAAGCTTCAGAAGGGTGATGCCGGGCTGCTGAAACTCAGCGTCAAACAGCCGGCGCGGGCGATGTTTAACATAAAGTACCTCATCGATATGACCAAGGCGGTGAGTTCTGCTGACGCCATCACGATAAACCTCGGCACAAACTTACCAATTCAACTCGATTTCCCGATCGCCAAGGGAAAAGGAAGGCTTCGATTTTTGCTTGCTCCGAGGATCGAGGCAGAGTAGGCGGTGGCGGTGGTCGTCCCCGAATATGTGGCAATTTTAGACCCCTTTGCCCAGGAAGCGCAGGAGATAGTGCGCAGGTCACCCCAGCTCGACGCGATGCCCCCGGAAGTAATCGAGCGGGCGATTAATAGGGTGAAATGGAAATCGCCGAAGGAGATGGTTGTAGACCTTAGCGCGAGCGCTATCCAAGCGGAGGTGTGGTCATTCTACATGATGTGTCAGGCAACAGCAGCCGTTTCTTTTCCATACTCGCGCGAGGCGAGGCTGGTGACGGATGCGACGAAAGAGACAATCAAGTACCGAATGTACGATCTCTTCAAGCTCGGGCATGAGGACTTGTGTTTGGATGTGGTCAAGCGCTCCTTCAAGTTTGTGCGGCTCGAGCGCAATGATGGAATCAGGCTGGGAGACATCGAGATCCCCCGCGCGGATTACTTCAAGCTGCGCGATAGGCAGCTCGCTGATGCCGGGATAAAGGAAAAAGAAATCGATGATCGCATGCTTCCTCAGTACGTGCCAAAATACGCGATGCGCTGGGGAAATCTCGCGCCCCTGCTGAGGCACCGGCTGGCAGAGTTGACGAAGCTCTACATCGTGGACGGTTGGGCGGTGATAACGCCCCACGAGTTATGGGATTTCTTCGCGAATTTCATCGGGGTGAAGACAGAAGATTACATAACATCCCTCTATGAGCGCTTCTCCGACACCGGAGCCCCAGAAAAATTGCTTAATATCGGTGAAAGGATTTCCGCTTTGATTCCCCCAGAAGCTGAGCTCCGCGAGCGGTTCATGAGGGTGCCTAGAGGCAGGCTCCGTCCAGAGTTCTTTCCCCCCTGTGTGAAAAAAGCGCTGGGTGGTGTGGGGGCTGGCGCCAGAAACTATGCCATCACAGTTTTGCTTACCTCGTTCCTGTCGTATGCGCGCGTGTCCCCCTCCGGGAAAGCTGTTACTAGGATGGCCGATTTCATCGACGAAATTTCAGTCGTAAGAGAGGAGATTGCACCACTGATATTCGAGGCGGCTGAGCGTTGCAATCCGCCATTTTTCAGGGATCAGCCGCAAGAAAAGGCGAGCATTTTTTATCATCTCGGCTTTGGAATGACGACCGAGCCACGCCTCGAGGATAGCGGCAGGTCGAAGTGGTACCGCGTCCCGAATTGCAGAAAAATCCAGTTGGCAGCCCCACCGCTCTGTGAACAAGATGAGCTTTGCAGGAATGTAAAGAGCCCGCTCACTTACTACCACAGGCGCTTTGTTGGGCAGTCCAGCTTAGGCGTTGGTGAATAAATGCAGATGAGAGAAGCGACCCCAGAGGAGAGGAAGAGGTTTTATGCGGAGGAGTGGAGCAAGCGCGATTTACCCGATTTCATCCTCCACACGATTTCTCTTCGGGAGTTCGGGTTTGACTACGGCGAGGGCCCCAGCCACAGGTACAATCAATTCATGACGGTTGAGCAACTTGCGAGTTTTTTATGCAACAAGGCACCGTATGCGGCGTATGCGAGCATCGCGCTCTATGAACAGCCATCGATGCGAAAGGGCTGGTTGAAGTCAGAGTTGGTTTTCGATGTGGACGCGAAGGACCTGCCACTCAAGAGCTGCAGTTGCTCTGGCGGCGTGGTGTGCGAGAAATGCCTAGATGAGGCGCGCAGAATAGCTGCGATGTTTGCCGAAACGCTGCGCTCGGACCTAAATTTACACAACATCCACTTTGTCTATTCTGGGCGGGGTTTTCACGTGAGGGCAACAGACGACGTGGTGATGGCGATGGAGCAAACCGAACGTACCCAAATTGTGGAGTACGTTACCGGCGGAGTTATACCTGCGGATATAACGATAGCGCTGGGCTACTCTCGAGTTTTTCGCGAACGCGTTGCACGAACGTTCGAACATTTGGGTGAAGAGAAACTTTTGAAAATCCGCGGCATGCGAAAAGCGCTGGCACAGCAGTTGATTAAAGAGAAAGAAAAAATAATCGCAGCGGTGCGACGCGGGAGCCTTCGGGAAATAGAGGACTTCGAGGGGATGGGTGAGAAAACGTTCCAGCAGCTGCTCGAGTTTTTGACGAGGCTGAATATGGAACTCACGGATGGAAAAGTGACGACCGACACGAAGCGCATCCTCCGCCTGCCGTCGAGCCTGCATTCTGGCGTCAGCATGAAGTGCATCTTAGTTCGGGATATTGAGCGTTTTTCAATCGAGGATGCAATTCCAAAGTTCATGCGCGAGGGGGCATAGGATGGGGTTTTCGTTCGAGGATATCGAGCAGATATGGATTGAAGAAAAATCTACGCGTGGCCCCACCGATCTCCCGGATGAGTTTTATCAGAACGTGGCGGGGTACGTGGCCGAGCTCAGCCGTGAGGCTAGCCGCGGAGACCTGTTGAGGCGGGAGCTGATCCAGGAGGAGCTCAGGCATGTTCTGCAGGCGGTGCAAGAAATTCACCTGCTCCGTGTGTTGAAAACGGCAGAGTTAGCGGCGAAGGGGGAGCTGCCGGGTCTCCTGCTTGAGCGCGAGCGGTACGCATTTAACGAGATCAAACAAGCCATGGAAAGGTTATATGCTGAGTTAATCGCGCCAGCGATGAGCGGGAAGGCAGAGATTGTTACGCCGAGGGAGATCACAAACATCGCCCTGATTTACCTAGAGGAAGTGCCTCAGATAATCGGCGAGAACATGAAGTGCTACGGGCCGTTCAGGGGCGGCGAGGTAGGTTTTCTACCAAAGCGGAGTGCAGAGCTTCTAATCAAACGTGGAGTCGCGAGAAAAATTGAGGTTAAGGTATCCTAGCGGCACCACCATAAAATTTCACATAAATCTCCATCGACGGCTTCATGGGGGCTACAAACTTCCTCGCCGGCCGCATGACGCAATTCAGCAGACGTTTTGCTAGCTTTGGCCACGGGAAGAATACCATTTTAGGTAGCTGTTATAACACTTTTTTAGGAAGGGTACCAAAGCTTGGGGTAAAGTCATCTCACGAGGGTTTAAATGAAAGTACCAAAACAACTCCGTGCGTATTGCCTGGTGTGCAAAAAACATACCGTGCATAGCGTACGCCAACTTCGCAAGGGCTCGGCTCGTCCGTTGAGTTGGGGGCAGCGCCAGTTCGCCCGCGTCATGGCTGGCTACGGGAGCCAGCCGAGGTCGGAGCAGAAAAAGTTTGCGAAGACCGCAAAAAAAATCACCCTCATGTTGAAGTGCAGCGCGTGCGGGAAATCTCACCCCCGCCGCGGCTTCAGGGCGAAGGGGATAGAAATAACAGAATAGGTGATGGGATGAAATCGAGGCCTCACCCCCCGTGCTTTTTGAGGGTTATGTGTAACGACTGCGGGAACGAGCAAGTAATCTACAGCCACGCGAGCACGGTTGTCAAGTGTTTGGTTTGCGGCAAGACTCTTACAGTCCCGCGAGGCGGCAAGGCTGAGATAAAAACTTCGATCGTCGAGGTGTTGAGGTAGTAAAATGGTCCGTCGCAAGTCAGAGTGGCCGACCCAAGACGAGCTCGTGATATGTACGGTCACAAAAGTGTTTGCCCAAGGAGCATTCGCGAAGCTCGACGAGTACGGGGGAAAAGAGGGGATGATTCACATATCCGAAGTGGCTTCGGGCTGGATAAAGAACATCAGGGATTTCGTTAGGGAAGGGCAGAAAGCCGTTTGCAAAGTCTTGGCCGTCGACCCAGAGCGGGGACACGTTGACCTCTCGCTGCGCAGGGTCAAGGACAGCCAACGCCGCTGGAAGGTCCAGCAACACAAGCGCGAGCAGCGGGCGGAGAGGTTACTTGAACTTGCGGCGAAGAAGCTGCGGAAAAATCTCGATAAAGCTTACGACGAGGTGGGATTCGCGCTGCAGGATCGATTCGGGGACCTTTACTCGGCACTAGAAAAGCTTGCGGCGAAGGGCAAAGAGGCTCTAGCTGGCATGAACGTGGACGAGAAGTGGATAGATGCGTTGAATGAGATGGCAGCTTCCACGGTTGAGGCACCGGTGGTCGAGGTCGTTGGTTATATCGACTTGAGCTGCAACTCCCCCAACGGTGTTGAGGTTGTGAAGGCCTCGTTGATCAATGCTCGCGATTCGATTAAAACCCCAGAGGTGGGCGCCGAAGTCTACTACGTCGGTTCGCCCCGCTACCGCGTCAGGATTACCGCGCCCTCCTACAAGGTCGCGGAAGGGGCTCTACAAAAATTTGCGGAGATAGCAACCGCAGAGATAAAAAAGGCGGGAGGGCATGGTGAGTTCCACCCCGTGCCGAAGGGGGAGTAATTTGAAAATCAAAAAATGCAAGAGCTGCGAGACATACACCCTAAAAGACGCGTGCCCGAGTTGCGGGGGGCAGGTGGTTTCACCGCACCCGCCGAAATTTTCACCGCACGACCCTTATGGCAGGTACAGGCGTATGATGAAGAAAGAGGCGCTCCAGAGGGGATAGGATGGAGTCGACGGTCAAATTCATCTCTAAACCTCGCCTCAAGGAGCCGGCCCTGATCGAGGGACTGCCGGGGATGGGGTACGTCGGCAAACTAGCGGCCGAGCATTTGGCGGAGGAGCTGCACGCCAAAAAGTTCGCGGAGCTGTATTCCCCCCACTTCCCCCACCACGTCGCGATCGAACCCGGCGGCGTGTTAAGGCTTGTCAAAAACGATTTTTATCATGCGAGCTCAAACGGCAAGGACATCATAATCGTGGTCGGCGATGCGCAGGCGGTCACTCCGGAGGGGCATCATGAGGTTGTGGAGAAAATTCTTGACGTCGCGGAGCAGTTTGGGGTGAAGCAGCTTTTCACGCTCGGCGGCTACGCTACCGGCCGGTATTCCAAAACAAAACCAAAGGTAGTCGGTGTTTTCAGCAGCCCCGAGCTGATTGAGGAGTACAAAAAATACGATATAACCATCGAGCGGGGCGGTGGCCCGATAATAGGTGCATCCGGCCTTCTGCTTGGGCGCGGGAAGCTTCGAGGCATGAGTGGGTTGTGCCTGCTCGGCGAGACTCACGGCATGGTCGTCGATCACCGTTCGGCAAAGGTTGTGCTTGAGGTGTTGAACAACATTTTAGGAATCAAGGTGGATATGACACACCTCGAACACCGCGCGAAGGAAACCGAGCGCATGCTTGAGAGAATCCGCAAGGAAATGGAGCTTCGAGCACGCAGGGAGAGGCGGCGGGAAGAGGAAGAAGCCTGGTATATAGGATAAGGATTAACCTCTGGTGGGTGGGGGGTTGCCTAAATTCCAAGCGTATCCAGCAGACCTACACATCCATTCAAAATACAGCGGTGCAACCTCAAGCCGCATGGTAATCGACACCATCGCGCAGCAGGCCAAACTCAAAGGGCTAGCGTTTGTGGGTACCGGCGATGTCTTTCACCCAAAGTGGTTCGAAAGCGTAAAGATGGAGCTCGAGGAGGTCGCGGAGGGCACTTTCGAGCATCCCCGCTACCACACACGATTTATTTTGACCGTTGAGGTCGAAGACAATCGCCGCGTCCACCACTTGATCTTCCTACCTTCACTCACTATCGTCAAAAGCGTGCGTGAGGAACTCGCAAAGCACTCCAGCGATATCGATGCCGATGGACGCGCACGGGTTGACCTAGCTGGGCCCGAGATCGTCGACATCGCTGTGGTGCACGATTGCTTGATCGGCCCATCCCACGCCTTCACCCCATGGACGAGCATGTACAAGGAGTTCGACTCGATGCGAGCTTGCTACGGTGATCGGGCCCGCGACGTGAAATTCTTGGAGCTCGGGCTGAGCGCGGATACCTCGATGGCCGATCGAATCGCTGAACTCCAAGATGTTACCTTTCTGAGCTGCTCGGACGCCCATTCCCCTTGGCCCGATAAATTGGGCCGTGAGTTCAATCGTTTTGAGATGGCTGAGCCCACTTACTCGGAAATCATCAAAGCGATAAAGCGGGAGGACGGGCGACGAATCTCGCTCAATGTAGGTTTTGACCCGCGGCTCGGCAAATATCACATCACGGCATGTTCGCGCTGCTTCAAACAGTTCACTTTTGAGCAGGCAAAGTCGCTTCGATGGCGATGTGATAAGTGTGGCGGATGGGTGAAGAAAGGGGTACGGGACCGCGTCAACGAGCTCGCCGATTGCCCTGAGCCGAAACACCCTCCCCACCGGCCGAGCTACCTCAGGATAGCCCCGCTCGCTGAGATCATAGCACTGGCGACTGGGCGCGAGGATCCACATGAACCAGAGGTCCAGTTAGCCTGGGAAAAGATGGTGGCCCGCTTCGGAAATGAAATAGAGGTGCTCGTCGATGCCCCTTTGGAAGCGCTTCACGAGGCGGGCGGGCCCCATATAATGGCGGCGGTCAAAGCATTTAGGGAGGGGACGCTAAAAGTGGTTCCTGGCGGGGGAGGGCGGTACGGGCACCTCGAGATCCCGGCTGAGGTCGCTCAAGTGCCGCCACCCAAGCCACAACGAAAAATAACGGAGTTTGGATGATGGAGGTCGACCCAAGCCTCTGCCTGAGGTGTGGTGCGTGCGTGGGCGTTTGTCCCTCCGACGCGATAGACGCCACAGACGGATACGTGCGGTCGAACAAGCGTTGTACTGACTGCGGCATCTGCGCGAGACTATGTCCGATGGGGGCGATCACCCTTGAGGGAAAAGCATGACATCGTGGTGGTCGGGGCGGGCCCAGCTGGCTCCACAGCAGCTTACGCGGCAGCCAGCAACGGTGCCAGCGTTCTAATGCTTGACCGACGCAGGGAGCTAGGAGTACCCGTACAGTGCGGCGAGGCCCTGGCCGAGGATATTTTGAATGAATTAAAGATAACGCCTAACCCACAGTGGGCCCTCAACCGCACAAACGCCGTCAAAATCGTCTCGCCATCCGGCATCGAGGTGCGCATCTCAGAGCGAAAGGTCACGGGGAAGGTCGGCTACATCCTCAACCGAAAGGTGTTTGACAAATATCTGGCGGTGAGGGCGGCCAAGGCAGGCGCCGAGGTGAAGGTAGGGACGTACGTCGATGGGCTGATCATGGAGGATGGCAAGCCGAAGGGGGTCAGGGCGCTCGGAACGGACGGCAGGCTCGAGGTTGGCGCTGATGTGGTTATCGCAGCGGACGGCGTCGGTTCCCGCGTGGCTCGATGGGCTGGGCTAAAGACGACGTTGAAGCTTGACGACATCGAGAGCGGCATCCAGTTCCAGATGGTGGGGGTTGATTTTGAGTCCCCCTCGATGATGGAGTTCTACCTCGGGAGCAAGATAGCCCCGGGTGGATATCTATGGATATTCCCGAAGGGTGAGGATATGGCGAACGTGGGGTTGGGAGTCCTTGGGAGCCGTGCCGAGCGGTGGCCGATCGAGTACCTCCGAGACTTCATCGCGCGAATGCCAAGTCTGTCGAAGGGGAAGGTGGTTGAGATAAACGGGGGTGGGGACCCTGTCAGTGGGCCGCTCAAGAAAACTGTGAAGGACAACCTGCTCGTCGTGGGCGACGCTGCGCGTCAAGTGAACGCGCTCACGGGCGGCGGCATAGACTCAGCGATGCGCGCAGGGAACATCGCCGGCGAGGTGGCGGCAAAGGCGGTGAGCGAGGGTAACACGTCTGAGAAAAGGCTGAGCGAGTACGAGAAGCGGTGGCGGGAGCAGATGGGGAAGCGGCTCGAGCGCTACCTGAAGGCGAAGAACGTGCTGGTGAGCCTGACGGATGAAGAGATGGACCAGCTCGCGGAGTCGCTGAGCAAGGTCAAGTTTGAC
>DYFS01000009.1 GCA_020725055.1 Candidatus Hadarchaeum sp.
GCGATTTCGACCCTCTCCTCAGGCCTTGAGAATATCACCGTGTGCTCCCCGACCACTTCCCCCTCCCGGATGGATTTGATCCTGATGCTGTCTTCGCTCCTCCCCAACACCTTCGCAACTACCTGTGCAGCTTTCCGCGCGGTTCCGCTGGGGGCATCCTTCTTGTGCACGTGGTGTACCTCAACAATCTCAACGTCGTAGTCGCCCCCGAGCATCCGCGCCATCTCCTCAACCGATCTAAAGAACACGTTTACCCCGACTGACATGTTTGGGGAGATGACTGCCCGAATCTTTTTTTCTCTAATCACCTTTTCGATTTCCGCCCATTGCTCCCCCATGAATCCGGTTGTGCCCACCACCACAGAAACCCCGGCTTCAGCGGCGGTTCTGACGTTCTGAACGGCCGCGTCCGCGTTGGTGAAATCAACTAGCACATCTGGTCTTGACTTCTTCAGCACCCCCGCCAGCTCGTCAGCACCAACCACCTTCACGCCGAGCCTGCCCGCGTCGGCCACCTCTCCAGCGTCTTTCCCTTTATCGGGTGCGTCAGGTGCATCGATTGCTGCGACAAGCCTCATGTCCCCCTGCTTCGCAACCTGTTGGGTGATGAGCCTGCCCATCCGCCCGCAGACACCGCAAACAGCGACCCTGATCACTTTTTCAGCAGCCCCATCTCGACTAAGACTTTGCGCAGCTTCTCCTGGTTTTCAGGCTCAAGCTCAACCAGCGGCAGCCTGAGCCCCCCAGCGGCCATCCCCATCCAGTTCATCGCCATCTTCACAGGCCCCGGGTTTGTCTCGATGAACAACGCCCTATAGAGCGACGCTAGCTCGGCGTTGATTTTTTTCGCGGTCTCGACATCTCCGGACCTGAAGGAGTCGACCAGCTTGGCCACCTTGTCAGGCACGAGGTTCGATGCCACCGAGATGACCCCCACACCGCCCAGCTTCATGATTTCAAGTGTCAGCGAGTCATCGCCGGAAATCACCGAGAACTCCCCGCCGCAGGTCAGCTCGATTATCCGCGCGATTTGCGTGAGGTCGCCGCTCGCCTCCTTGACCCCGGCGACGTTTTTCAGCTTGGCCAATTTCGCCATTGTTTCGGGTAGCATGTTCACGCCGGTGCGCGAGGGGATGTTGTAGATTACTTGGGGCAGGTCAACCTCCTCCGCGACGCGCTTGAAGTGCTCGTAAAGCCCACGCTGCGTCGGCTTGTTGTAATAGGGCACCACGAGCAGCGCACCGTCCACGCCAACCTCCTTCGCGTGCTTGGTGAGCATGATCGCCTCCCACGTGCTGTTGCTCCCGGTACCAGCGAGCACTGGCACCCTCCCCCTCGCAGCATCGACCACGACCTCGATGACCCGGTTGTGCTCCTCGTAGGTGAGGGTCGCGCATTCGCCGGTCGTCCCAACAGGCACCAAGCCGTGGATGCCACACTTAATCTGAAATTTCGTATTTGCTCTGATGCCCTCCTCGTCGATCTTGTTCTCCCCGTCGAAGGGAGTCACCATCGCGGTGAGGGCACCTTCAAATCTCAAACCTCGACCCCCTTAATCGTCCTCTGTAGGAGCCTGAGCGCCGCCCCGCGGTCCCCCCAGTTGACGAAGAAGCTGATGGAGGCCCTGCTCGAGTAAATCTCGATTATGTTTATCTTGTGCTTCGCCAGCGGCTCGGTCAGCTTCGCGATGATGCCCGGCGTTTCGATGAACTTTTCGCTTTCCGCAATCAGCATCGCGATATCGCTCTCGCTCGTCACGGATTTCATGAGCTTTTGTTTTGTTATGGTTTCGTGCAGCAACTCAATCGCCCGCTGCGAGTCCTCCTCGGCGACGTAGAGCGAGAAGGACCTCGGGCCAATCGAGACGCCGAAGATGTTTATCTTTTCCTCGCCAAGCGGCTCGGTCACCCTCGCCATGATGCCCGGCGTGGTCTGCATCTCCTCGCCGACCACCGTCAGCATCGCAAGCGGTTTTTCGTAAAGTCTAACCCCTGCCATCTCCTCACCCCCTGCTCCAACTATAGTAGTCCCGGGGGCAGATAAGTTACTATATCGGAAATGGACGACCCTCGCATCGATTTTTGGGTCCTTGTAGTCGAGCGCGCGCGGATGTAAAACCTGTGCCCCGTACCTAGCGAGGTCGCGCATCTCCCCGACGGTAATCCGCTCGATCAGACGTGAGCCCCTAACCTTGCTCGGGTCTGCGCTCATCACCCCCTCAACATCCTTGACAACGATGACCTCATTTGCGTTGAGGCATGTTGCTGTGAGGAAGGCGGTTATATCGCTGCCCCCCCTGCCTATTGTAGTTATGCGCCCCCCCGCCTCCTTGCCCAAAAAGCCGCAGATGACTGGGGTGATGCCTTTCTTCACCAGGGGCAAAATATACCTTTGAAACCTGCGCCTCGTTTTGGATAGGTCTATTCCCGCCCTGCTAAATTCGCTATCAGTCACAACTGGCCACTCTTCGCACACCGGGTCGATGAGCTGCGCCCTCGCACCGTAGCTGTTGAGCGCCGCCGCGAATATGCGCGCGGCGGTTCGCTCGCCCATCGCCATGATATCGTCGAGCTCGCTCGCGCTGACTTGCCCCTTTGTGCTCACCCTCGCCGCCTCGATCAGCTCGTCGGTCGCGTTCCCCATAGCGGAAACGACGACCGCAACTTGGGTACCTTTCTTGCACTCGTTGTAGACCGAGCGGGCGGCCCACCTGACGCGGTCGCCATCCCCCAGGGTAGCCCCGCCAAACTTTACGACTATCCGCCTCATGCCAACCAGCTCGGGATTTTGTCGAGCCGCATTAAGTCCTCGTACGTCTCACGGAGCCTCGCAATCTCGGTCTTGCCGGAGTTCACAATCACCATCGCCGGCCTGGGTTTGGCGGTGTGCTGGCTCGACATCGCTAGCCCATAAGCCCCGACGTCGAAGACCGCGAGCACATCACCAGGCTCGATGGCCGGCAATTTACGCCCCTTGCCTAGGAAGTCGCCCGACTCACACAGGGGCCCGGCGACGTTCGCTAGCCTCACGCGTTTCGCCCGCATCTTGTTCGCGACCTCGATGTGGTGGTAGGCGCCGTAGAGGACTGGCCTTATCAACGCGTTCATCCCTGCGTCGGCAGCCACCCAATCAGGCATCCCGGGTCTCTCCTTGCAGTATCCCACCGTAGTCAGCAGGATCCCGGCATCCGCAACCAAATAGCGTCCCGGCTCGAAAACCAAGGTCGGCTGCTCAATCCCATACTCTTTCACCACGCGCTCAATCACCGGCACCACGCGGGACGCTAGTTCTTCTGGGGGCAGCCCTTTCTCACCCGGCTTGTAAGGTATGCCGAGCCCACCGCCGAAATCGACGAACTGGAGGGGGATGCCTAGCTCTTTTTTTATCCGCGCCACCAAGCCCATGAGCTTCTCAGCCTCCTCTTCAAAAGGCGCGGCATCCAAAATCTGCGAGCCGATGTGGGAGTGAATCGCGATAACCTGAACATCTTTCATCTTCGACGCCGCCCTGTAGGCTTTCATTACCTGCCCGCTCGCCACGTCTAAGCCAAATTTGCTCTCCCTCAACCCGGTCGCTATGTGCGGGTGGGTCGGCGTTTTGATGTCTGGGTTGACCCTGAACCCGATGCGCGCCGGCCTGCCTAGGCGGGAGGCCACCCGCTCAACCACTCGAAGCTCTTGGATGCTATCGACGTTTATCAAAGTTCCACTCGAGATCGCGAGCCTAAGCTCGGCGCGGGACTTGCAGTTGCCGTTGAACACCGTTTTCTCCCCTAGCACCCCAACCCTCAGCGCGTTTTGTAACTCGTAGCCGGAGCTGACTTCCGCGCCCGCCCCCTCGCCCTGTAGGATCTTGCACACCGCCAAGTTAGAATTCGCCTTGTACGCGTAGCACACCATAACTTTCGGCCAGCGGTCGGCGAATGCCCGGCAGAACCTGCGGTAGTTCTCGCGGATGCGCTGCTCATCCACTATGTAGAGTGGCGACCCGAAGCGCCTCACCAGCTCAACGGCATCGCACCCGCCCACCACTAGGTGCCCCGCCCTGTTGACGCCGAAGTGCCCCTTTAGCATCAACATCTTCGCTCGACCTCACGCACGGCTCGCTCGAACAGATCCAACCCGAGTTCGAACTCGCGCTCGCTGATGATCAAAGGCGGGGCTATGCGAATCACCGAACGCCCGCCGCGGAAGACGATTATCCCAAGCTTCAGGGCCTCCCCCACGACCGCGTCTCGCTCTTTGACCGCTTGCTTCTTCGTTCGCTTGTCTTTGACGAACTCCACCCCCAACAGCAGCCCCTTGCCCCTGACCTCACCGATTAGGCGAGATTCCCCGGCGAGCTCCTCCAGCCGCTTGAGCGCGAGCTTGCCCAGCTCGGCGGCCCTGCGAACGAGTTTTTGTTTTTCCAAGATGTTCAGCCCCTCGAGAGCCACAGCGCAGGCGATTACGTTGCCGCCGAACGTCGAGGCGTGCGACCCAGGCCCCCAGTTCATGATCTTGGTGCTCGCGATTATCGCCCCTATCGGAGCCATCCCGCCGGCCAACGCTTTCGCGACGCAGATGATGTCCGGCGTCACCCCCCAGTGCTCCATCGCGAACATCTTCCCGGAGCGCCCTAAGCCGGTTTGGACCTCGTCCGCGATGAATAACCAGCCGTGCTCTTCGCAGAGCTCCTTGAGCATGGGGTAGTACTCGGGCGGGGGGATGATGTACCCCGAACTCCCCTGGATGGGCTCGGTGATGACTGCGGCGATCTCCTCGGGCGGCACCACCTTTCTTAGGTACTCGCGGATGAACTCGAAACACAGGAAATCGCATCCCGGGTACTCCTGGCCGAACAAGCAGTGGTAGCAGTAGGGGAACGGCATGAAAGAAACACCGGGAACCAGCGGGGCAAAATAACGGTGGTGCACGACGCTCGTGGACGAGAGGCTCATCGCCCCGAAAGTTCGGCCGTGGAAGGCGCCGGTGTACGAGATCATGCGCGGCCGGCGGGTGTGCCAGCGAGCGCACTTGAACGCCGCCTCAACCGCTTCTGCGCCCGAGTTCCCAAAGTACACCCGCTTTGAGAAGTTGCCGGGGGTGATTTTGGCGAGTCGCTCAGCGAGTTCCACCTGTGGTTCGTGGTAAAAATCGGTCCCGGCGAAGTGCGTGAGCTTTCTAGCCTGCAGCTCGACCGCACGGATGAGCCTGGGGTGCGAGTAACCGTAGTTGAGGACGAACATCCCCGACGATAGATCCAAAAACACGTTGCCGTCGACGTCGCGCACGTAGCAGCCGTAGCCCTCCTCGCCCACGATTGGCTCGGCGCGGGTATAGGAGGGGGAGATCACTTTTTTGTCCCTCGCTATAATCCTCCGAGCGCGCGGCCCCGGGGTCGGCGTGGCAACGTGAGGCCCTCTAGCCCAACGTGGTCTAGCCAAATCTATCACCTACAACTTTACTAAAAATGTGGAGGCTATTAACTTTTGGCGGTCGGTCAACTATGGCAGCGCGCCTTAAAACCATCAGCCCTCAAAGCATCCCCCTCATTGACCCCGTTTTCAGCGTTGGCATACAACAGAAGCTCAGCGAAGAGGCCGAGCTCATCGCGCAGGAGTTCGAACGTTTGGCGCGGGCCAATCTTCCAGGAGAGTTCGAGTAGACGGTCGAGGTTTCTGTTGCATGGATGCGTTTCTCTGGGATCGAGCCATCGTCGAACCGACCGTGCCGTGACACCAACCGCGTCAGCTATGTGCTCAAGCGACAGCCCGGTGTTTTGTAGTATCTCAACGAGCTTGACGCGGGCGCGCCGTGAAATGAACTCCGCGAGCCCGTCGAACCTATAGCCACTTGCGTTCATCTTCTCGCCGAGCCTTTGCGCGGAGGTGGTTTATAAAGGCGTAACGAGAGGACATCCCCACGTCCCCGCGTGCCGATTTGTGACATGGGGGGGTCCGCCAAGTGACATATAAAAAGTAATTTTGGACGCGGGGACGTCCATTTTTGGGCGCAGCAAGCCAATTTATGGACATGGGGATGTCCGCTAAATGGCGTATGAAGAGTGATTTTGGACATGGGGGTGTCAAAAAATGGGCATGGGGGTGTCCACAAAAACCGCGAGGCGTATGTCAAAAACAACTTGGCAATTGGCCGCTGGGCTTGGCTCCCAGAGTTTTTATATCTGGCGGAGCTCCTTCCTTTAGAGGTACACCTATGAAAACGCGCGTGGCGGGGCGGGCTGGCCCCGGTGATGTGGCGGCGGTGATTCCGAAGCGAAGGCCAGAGGCGCACAAAGGGGAGCACGGCAGGTTACTGATGGTCGGCGGCAGCTCCCGCTATACCGGCGCCCCAGCCCTCGTCGGGCTGGCTGCCCTCCGTTCTGGCATTGATCTAGCGATAGTCGTAGCCCCGGCTGAAACAGCACTCGTCATCGCCTCGTACTCGCCCGACCTCATCACGATCCGCCTGCCGTGCCGCGACCTCGAACCGTCGGTGCTCCCCTTGCTGAGGGAGGATCTGAAGCGCGCGGATGCTGTTGTGATTGGCTCCGGGTTGGGGACGCTTGCGGAAACGCGCGACGCTGTCGTCGAACTCGCGCGAACCCTTACTAGGGAGCACGGGAAGCTGCCCGTGCTGTTTGACGCCGACGGGCTGAAGGCGATCGCCACCGAGCGCGAGCTCATGCGGAACCCCCGATGGGTCCTAACCCCCCACGCCCGAGAGTTCGAGCTGCTCACGGGCTCAGACCTACCAGCTGATGTCTTGGGCCGGGTGCGCGAGGTCAAGCGGGCCGCGGAGGAGCTCGGCTGTACCATCCTGCTCAAGGCGCACGTCGATGTGATCGCTTCCCCAGCGGGCGGGGTAAAGCTCAACTACACCGGCAACCCGGGCATGACGGTCGGCGGGACGGGCGATGTGCTGGCGGGCATCGTCGGTACCTTTTTGGCGCAGGGGGCGGAGCCCTTCCGAGCGGCGGTTGCGGGGGCTTGGGCTTGCGGGCGCGCGGGCGACCTGTGCCTGAAGGAAAAAGGGCACGGGTTCACAGCCTCGGACGTTATGGAGAAGCTCCCCCAAGTGCTGAAAGAGATCGGAAAAAGGTGAGAGCATGGTCAAGTTCGAGGCTGCCGAGCGGAAGTTGTTTGGCGTTAAAATCTGCATGCGCTGTAACGCCAGAAACGCTTGGAAGGCGCTGAAATGCCGAAAGTGCGGGTATCGCGGTTTGCGCCCGAAGGCTAAAGAGCCCCGTGGTGGGTAGATGCGGGTTGAAGAGCTCTTGAAGAAAACAATCGCCCGCGATGGGGCTGCGCACCTAACCTTGATAGATCCAGCGAAACAAGGGGCTGGGCTCGCGGGTGAGATGGCAGCCGATGCAGCCGCCGCGGGGACGACGGGCGTGATGGTAGGTGGCTCTACCCGTGCGGGCGGCAAGCTCCTCGACCTGGCGGTGCTGGCGATAAAGAAAGCCACGGATTTGCCGGTGATCCTGTTCCCGGCGAGCGAGGCGGGGGTGAGCAGGCACGCCGACGCGATATTTTTTATGAGCATGCTGAACTCCCGCGACCCGTACTTCATCACGGGGGCCCAGCGGCTTGGTGCCCCGCTCGTCAAGGAATTTGGGCTTGAGCCGCTGCCCATGGCTTACCTCGTCGTGGAGCCCGGGGGGGAGGCTGGGCGGGTTGGGAAGGCCGAGCTCATCCCCCACGACAAGCCAGGGCTCGCAGCCGCTTACGCTTTGGCTGCACAGCTGCTGGGGATGCGTTTCGTTTATCTGGAAGCCGGCTCCGGGGCCAATAGGCCGGTGCCCGTGGAAATGGTGAAGGCTGCGCGGGATGTGATCGACGTGACACTTGTCGTCGGGGGCGGGATAAGGACGCCAGAGGCTGCTGCCGAGCGGGTCGAGGCTGGCGCGGACATCATAGTTACAGGCACTCTGGTGGAGCGCGCTGCTGATAGGGCCAAAAAAATCGCAGGTATGGTGAAGGCGGTCAAAGCAGTTCATCGAGCTTAGGTGGAAGAACGCCAACATCGAAATTATCCTTCGCCCCGTTGCCCAACGATAAGTATTTAAGGATTGCTGTGAAATCTCGATTCCTTTATTTTTCTCGGCCGGCCGGGCTTCATATTAGCCGGCGGTGCTTAGCGCAGGAGATGCAAGCGTAGGCCTTGTAGCCTCCGGTGAAGACGCGTCTGCGGTCAATGCCGGGGATTTTTGGGTCGACCCTGAAACCCCTCGTCACGACAGTCGCCTTTATCCGAGGCACCTGGCGGCCGCAGTAAATACACGACACTGGCTGGCTCCGCCCTCCGGCCTTGTACAACCCCCATTTCTTACCCATTGTTCCAACCGTGTATTGTTTAGAATTGCAGGCTATAATCATTTCGGATTTTTTACGCCGGCGAATCGACCGTAACCCATCTTCTGTTTTCAGGCAGCATTTAGCTAAGCGGGCTACCACCCGCCTCCAGTAGGCGTTCGTCGGCGGTTATTTGCCCTTGCATCCTGCGGAATGACCGTTTCATCCCTGCCAGCTCGACCTCGGCTTTCGCATCATCGCACAAGCTGGCGGGTGCCGTTTCTGTGTCAGGATCTGGCCTCGCGACCAGGTCTTCGCAGACCCGCAGTCCTACTCGATGGATGGAGTTTCCTCAGGCTTTCGCCCGGGGGCCGCCCACCGACTCGCCGGCAATAAAAATTTTGTTTTTTAAGCTTAAGAGATTATGCTTGGTTGGGAGAGAATGGTTGAAAAAGTGGAGCGTCCATCAAATCGGCTTTGTTCTGCCTCCGTTCGGTGAGCTAATGCGCTGATTTTTGATTTTTGCCATCGGGGGAATAGATCGAACCCTAAATGTTATGGTTAATATGTAAAGTGCGGGGTGCAAACAACCGCCGCACTCTGGAGAAGGTTATGGATTCATCACCCAGCCATTCCGTAGCGTTCAAGCTGCCGCCTTTTGGTAAGATGCTTGAGGCGATAGCTGAGCGGGGAACTTGAACGGGTTTGATTTTATTTTCCAATATCCTATTTTCCTGTTTCCCCGCCATAAATGGTCTCCTAGAAAGTAAACCGTGTCGCCCAAGTCTACTGTTCTATTCCAAGTGTTGACGATAAAGTGGTTCATCTCATCTACTGAGCTGAATGGTCGGTTGCAGTAGCGGATTATGTTCTTGTGGTCAAAATGTAAATCGCTAATAAAAAATTCGCGTTCCATTTACCTCCACCCCCTCTCCTTTATGCGGCTGGGGAGGCTACTTGCCCTTTTTAGCGAGTTTTTCTTGTTCGGCGAGCTGGGGTTGCAACAGCTCCCGTAGTTTTATCACGCGGTAAATGATATGGGGACCAGCGCCGACGAGGAAAATCCCACCCAACAAGCAACCGACCCATGCAATACATAAGATGTCTATTGTTTGCGTCGACCCCACCGCTAACGGGTTCTGCATTGCACCGTAAAGGTAGAGAGTCGCACAGAGCAATATCGCCCCCTCTATCGTAGAAGTTATTCCTTCGCGAAGTAGGTTATCCAAGTGTCGCTTCAACGGTGGAGGTTTGCAGAACAACCACATTATCCCGCTAGAGCACCTTTATCATAGTTTTTTAAATGCTTGCGTGTAGTGGCGGAATCAACTAGGGCGCGGTGGGCTTTTTTTAAACCCTTTGCACGGGTTGAGTTGCCCCAACTCGCGCGGCCCGCAACCGCTCAAACGTTCAATTGGAGGATGACCGCTTGAGGCCGGTGCGGATTGCCATGATTGTTTTGGAGTGGGGGATAAAAAGGCGTTGGGGATCTCGCTTGGGCTACCTTAACTTTCCATGACAAAAAATAATTGGTTGGGAAACTGGGTAGCTTTTACGTTCCTCTACGAGAACTACTGAGCCCACGAGGGCAGAAAAAAAAGTCTTATAGCGCCAAGGGCAAAGTTCACAAGGATAGCATGATAGAGGTAAGATTCCACGGCCGCGGTGGCCAGGGTGCGGTCACGGCCGCGCGGTTGCTTGCCGAAGCAGCTTTCTTAGAGGGCAAGCACTGTCAGGCTTTCCCATTTTTCGGTGCCGAGCGTCGGGGTGCCCCAGTCGTCGCTTTCACGCGCATCGACACCAAGCCAATCCGCATACGCACCCAAGTTTACGAGCCGAACCACGTCGTCGTGCTCGACCCGACGCTGCTGGAGGTCGTGAACGTGGCGGCCGGCCTGAAGCGCGGAGGGGTGATCGTGCTGAATGCGAAGGCTGCGCCCAAGGAACTTCGAATTGGGAAAATCGCCACCGTTGACGCTACCTCCGTCGCGATCGAGGCGCTCGGGGCGCCGATAACGAACACCGCCATGCTTGGGGCTTTTGCGAAGGCGACGAAGCTCGTGTCGCTGGACTCGGTGGCAAAGGCGATCAGGGGCCACTTCAGGGGCAAACTTGCGGAACAGAACATAGCGGCGGTTAAGGCAGCATACGGGGAAACCGCGGTGATGAAATGAAGCTGACCCCGGGTGCCGTGATAACCGAGCCTGGAAGCACCACGCGGTACCAGACCAATGGCTGGCGCACTTTTAGGCCTGCTGTCGACTCAGGCAAGTGCACCGGCTGCGGGTTGTGCTGGTTATACTGCCCGGACGCCGTGATCAGCAGGGGCAAGCCCCCGGGCGTCGACTACCGGTACTGCAAGGGGTGCGGGATATGCGCGAACGAGTGCCCGGCTAAGGCGATAACCATGGTGCCGGAGGAGCGGGGTTGAAGCAGGCCCTCACGGGAAACGAGGCCGCGGCGATTGCGGCGAAGCTCGCTCGCGTCAAGGTGATCTCAGCCTACCCGATAACCCCTCAGACGGCGGTCGTGGAGAGGCTCGCGGAGTTTGTGGCGAACGGCGAGCTCGACGCGGAGTTTATAAAGGTCGAGTCCGAGCACAGCGCCCTCAGCGCCTGCATCGGTGCAGCGGCGACCGGCACCAGAACTTTTACGGCGACATCCTCCCAAGGGCTGATGCTGATGAGCGAGATGCTTTTTGTTGCCTCTGGCCTCAGGCTGCCGATCGTGATGGCGAACGCGAACCGCTCCCTCTCCGCCCCCCTCTCTATCTGGTGTGACCAGCAGGATTCAATGGCCGTCCGGGACTCTGGATGGGTGCAGCTCTACTGCGAGAACAACCAGGAGGTACTGGACTCCGTGCTCCAGGCTTACCGCGTCGCTGAGGAGCTCCTCCTGCCCGTGATGGTGTGCTTCGACGGCTTCATCCTCTCTCACACCGCTGAACCGGTCGACATACCGGGGCAAGCCGAGGTCGACGAGTTTTTGCCCCCGTACAAGCTACCCAACCCGCTCGATCCATGTAGGCCTGTCACGATGGGTCCAGTGGGGGTGCCAGAGTGTTACGAGGAGTTCAGGTGCATGCTTCAGGAGGCCACGCGGGCATCGAAGGAGAAGCTCATCGAAGTCGGCCGTGCGTTCTGGAAGCACTTCCGCCGCCGCTACGGGCTGATTGAGCGCTATCGAAGCAATGACGCGGATGTGCTGCTCCTGACGATGGGCTCGTTGGGCAGCAGCGCGAAAGATATCGTCGACAGCTACCGCAAGCGCGGAGAAAAAGTCGGATTGGTCAGGGTGCGGTCGTTTAGGCCTTTTCCGGTGAAGGAGCTGATCGACGCGCTCGGGAGCGCGAAGGCCGTCTCGGTGCTTGAAAAAGACGTGTCACCCGGCTCGGCTGGGGCGCTTTTCTTGGACACGGCGGCTGCTTTCATAAACGTGAAGAGGGCCCCGCTCATGCTCGATTTTATATGCGGCCTGGGGGGGCGGGACGTTTCATCGCTCCACATAAGGGAGGCAGTTCGGGCGGCGACGAGGGCGGCTGAAATCGGGGAAGTTCGGAAGGCGGTGCGCTGGCTCGGCCTGCGCGAGAAGCTCGTGGGGTTGAGGATATGAGGGAGGAGCTGGTGGAGGAAGAGCTGTTTGCCCCAGGGCATCGCGCCTGCGCCGGCTGCGGGGCCACGCTCGCTGTGAGGCTTGCGCTCAAGGCGCTCGGCAAAAATGTAATCGTTGCCAATGCGACTGGTTGTGTTGAAGTTATAAGCACCCCGTACCCCGAAACCGCTTGGCGCGTGCCCTGGATCCACGCGGCTTTTGAAAATGCTGCCGCTGTCGCCTCTGGTGTGGAAGCAGCACTTAAGAGTTTAGGCAGGCGCGGGGTCAAAGTCGTTGCAATCGCCGGGGATGGGGGCACGGCCGACATAGGGCTTCAGGCGCTATCGGGCGCGGTCGAGCGTGGCCACGATTTCATTTACATCTGTTACGACAACGAGGCGTACATGAATACCGGCATCCAGCGGAGCAGCGCCACACCTTTCGGCGCTTGGACGACAACGACGCCAGTTGGCAGGGTGAAGCGCGGGAAAGACCGACCGAAGAAGGATGTGCCTGCGATAATCGCCGCCCACGGCGCCCCCTACGTCGCAACCGCATCCGTTGCTTACCCCATAGATCTCATCAAGAAACTTAGGAAAGCAGCGGCCACCGAGGGGCCGACCTACATCCACATCCACTGCCCCTGCCCCCCCGGGTGGCGCTTCGACAGCGATAAGATGATTGAAGTCGCACGCCTCGCGGTGCTGAGCGGCGCTTGGATCTTGTACGAGATAAAAAACGGCAGGCTCAACGTGACCATCAAACCGCCGAAGCGCAGGCCCGTATCCGATTACTTGAAAATGCAGGGGCGGTTTAAGCACCTCACCGATGCAGAGATTGCCGAGATTCAGCGCACGGTGGACGAGCGATGCAGGCACCTTGGGGTCGGGTAAGATGAAATCATGGCGAGGGCCCCCTGTCCCAGTAGCAGCGAGGCCTTCGGTTGGGAGCAGCGGGAGGACGAGCAGCTGGCGCATCCAGAAGCCGGTGGTGAACCTCAAGAGGTGCACGCGGTGCCGCATGTGCTGGATTTTTTGCCCAGATGTCGCGATATCGTTCACCAAGCGGGGGCCAGCCATAAATCACGATTACTGCAAGGGGTGCGGGATATGCGCGAACGAGTGTCCGGCTAAGGCGATAACTATGGAGGCGTTGTGATGGTAGCGAGGGTGATGAGCGGAAACGAGGTCGTTGCGTACGGCGTCAAGCTCAGTCGCGCCGAGATTGTCCCCTCATACCCGATAACCCCCCAGACAACGATCGTCGAGCAGATCGCCGAGTTCATCGCGAACGGCGAGATGCGCGCCGAACTCATGCGTGTGGAGTCGGAGTACGCGGCGATGGGCGCTTGCATCGGTGCCTCGCTGATGGGTGCCAGAACCTTCACCGCGACTTCCTCTCAGGGCTTGGCGTTTATGCATGAGCTCACACACTGGGCCGCAGGCTCCCGTTTACCGATAGTTATGGCAGTCGTCAACCGCGCGATGGCTCCGCCTTGGAACATCTGGGCCGACCAGCAGGACGTCCTCTCGCAGCGCGACACCGGCTGGCTGTCGCTCTTCTGTGAGACGAACCAAGAGGTTCTCGACACTTGCATCCAGGCATTCCGCATTTCCGAAGATAGAGAGGTACTTTTGCCCGTGATGTTCAGCTTGGACGGTTTCATGCTTTCCCACACCTCAGAGCCGGTGGAACTGCCCAAACAAGGGGATGTCGACGGTTTCCTGCCGGAGTCGAGGCGACCACCGTTGCTCGACGTCGACCACCCCACGACGCTGTTCAACGTCCCGGTGCCGGAGCAGTACATGGAGTTCAGGCACTGGATCGAGAAGTCGATGGATGCCGCGCGGCGGGTGATACCGAAGGCCGACCGTGAGTTCAAGAGGAGATTCGGGCGGGGGTATAGGGGCATGCTAGAACCTTATTGGCTCGAGGGTGCGGAGGTTGCCCTCCTCACGGCCGGCAGCGTGTGCGGCACCGTGCGGGACGTCGTTGAGTCGTTGCGGAAACGCGGCGAAAAAGTTGGGATGATCAAGCTGAGGAGCTTCAGGCCATTCCCATCCGAGGAGCTGCGCCGAGCGTGCGAGGGTTTAAGGGTGCTAGGTGTCGCCGATCGCGCCTGTTCGTTCGGCATGGGTGGGATAATCTTCTCCGATGTTAGTGCCGCCCTCCAGCCGCTAAATGTGCGGGTGCTCGGGTTCATAGCCGGGCTAGGCGGGCGTGACATCACCCACCGCGATATCTGGCGGATGTTCAAACGCTGCATCCGCGCGATCGAGGTGACGCCGGCCCGCGCAATCGAGTGGTTCGTATGAGTGAAAACGTGAAAAGTTTGGTGGACGTGCCGACGGAGGAATTTTTACTCCCGGGGCACGCCGCGTGCGCAGGCTGCGGAAGCACCCTCGCCCTCCGCTTGACCCTCAAGGCGCTTGGGAAGAACACGATCGTCACGATTCCCGCCTCCTGTGTGTCGGTAATCCAAGGGCCATTCCCCCTAAGCTCAATCGCCGTGCCGGTGCTGAATGTAGCGTTACCAGCGACGGGGGCGGTCATTTCGGGCATGGAGGCCGTGTTCAGGTTTAGAAAGGAGAAGCGCAAGATCGTGGTGCTTGGATTTGGGGGTGATGGAGCAACAGCAGATATAGGTTTGCAGACGCTTTCTGGGGCTTTCGAACGCGGGCATGGCATCGTGTACGTCTGTCACGACAACGAGGCGTACATGAATACCGGCATCCAGCGAAGCAGCGCCACACCTTTCGGCGCTTGGACGACAACGACGCCAATCGGGAGGTACGGCGCGGGGAAGAGGCACTTTAAAAAAGACATGCCCGCGATTTTCGCGGCCCATCGCATCCCGTGCATCGCCACAGCCTCGGTCGCGTACCCACTCGACCTGATGCAGAAGCTGAAGCGCGCGCAGGCTGTCGGGGGCCCAGCTTATGTGCACATCCACTGCCCCTGCCCACCCGGGTGGCGTTTCCCGCCAAGCCAAACGATAAAACTCGCGCGCCTCGCGGTCGGAACTGGCATGTGGGTGCTTTACGAAATCGAGAACGGCGATCCCTCGACGTTGCGCATAACCGTTCGGCCATCCAAGCGAAGACCTGTGGCAGAGTACCTCAGAGCTCAAGGGCGGTTCCAGCACCTCCCTGAGAGGGAGATCAGGCAAATCCAAAAGTTTGTGGATGAGAATTGTGAGAGGCTGGGGTTGGAAGTTGCCCGCGCGCGCTGAAATCGCAGTTACCGGGATAGTCCAGGGGGTGGGGTTCAGGCCATTCATCTACAGACTCGCCGGCAGGTATGGGCTAGTTGGTTTTACCCGCAACATGGGCGACGCCGGTGTACAGGTTGTCGTTGAGGGGGACAAAAGAACGATCGGGAGGTTCATATCCGCGATACGCGCTGAAAAACCGCCCCTCGCGCGTGTCGATGAAATTAGGGTTGCATGGAAAAAAGCGACCGGCGAGTTCGCGCTGTTCAAAGTTGCGAAGAGCGAGAAGGCGGGTTTGGGTCTAGCATCGGTCGTGCCACCCGATATCACCCTATGCGACGATTGTCTGCGGGAGATGCTGGACCCCGGGGACCGCCGCCACCTCTACCCGTTTATAACCTGCGTCAACTGCGGGCCGCGTTTTACAATCATCGAGGAGCTGCCGTACGACCGCCCCCGCACGTCGATGAAAGCGTTCCCGCTGTGCATCGACTGCCTCCGGGAATACAAGGACCCGGCCGACCGCCGCTACCACGCCGAGCCGACGTGTTGCTCAGTGTGCGGCCCTAGGGTTGAGCTTTACGAGGAGGGGGGTGAGTGCATCGATGTGCCCAACCCGCTTCAAGAGGTGACAAGGCTGCTCGACGAGGGGCGGGTCGTCGCGATAAAGGGCATGGGGGGCATCCACGTTGCCGCGAAGGTGACGGACGATGAGGTCCTCGCACGCCTCCGCAAAGCCTTTAACCGCCCCCAGCAGCCGTTCGCCATCATGTCGAAAGATATCGCGACCGTCCGAACTTTCGCGAATGTCAGCAAGGCCGAGGCTGAACTCCTGACCTCTCAACGGCGGCCGGTAGTTGTGCTCGAGCGCTCGCCAGGCTACATGCTATCCGAGCTCGTTGCGCCTGGCTTGGACAATGTCGGGGTGATGCTGCCGTACTCAGGCATCCATCACCTAATCCTCCACGCTGGCAAGGCCCCCGCTTATGTCATGACGAGCGCGAATGTCCCCGGCCTACCGATGCTGATAGACAACGTCGAGGCGCTCACCAAGCTCAGGGGCGCGGTCGATTACCTCTTGCTCCACGACCGGATAATCGTGAACCGCTGCGACGATTCGGTAGTGCGAGTGGTTGACGGGGCGCCGGCATTCCTGAGGCGCTCGCGTGGTTATGCTCCCGAACCAATCAAACTGGCATTCGAGAGCGGGCGAAAAGTGCTCGCGGTTGGGGCGGAGCTGAACGATACTACGGCAATTTTACTTGGCGATCGCTGCTTAGTGAGCCAGCATATTGGCGACACCACCAAGATTGAGACGCTCGAGTACATGCAGGGCGCTGCGGAGCGCATGATGGGGCTGTTGAACCTGAGCGGCGTCGATGTCGTCGCCCACGACTTGCACCCCGGCTATGCGACCACCAGAATCGCCCCCCGCATGGCCAAGAGGCTCAAGGCGAAGACCCTTGCGGTTCAGCACCACCACGCCCACCTCGCCTCACTCATGGCCGAGCACGGGTTAGAGGAGCTCGTAGGCATAGCGGCGGATGGCGTCGGTTACGGCAGTGACGGCACGGTCTGGGGTGGTGAGGTACTGGTGGCGAGCTTTAAGTCGTTCGAGCGGGTTGGGGGGCTTGCGAAGCAGCGCATGCCGGGAGGGGATCTCGCGACGCAGTTCCCGGCGAGGATGGTCGCAGGGATACTCTGGCAGGCGTTAGAGCGGGAGGAACTCAGGCGCGTACTCACAGAGTTTTGTTTTGGGGGATTCAGGCGCGGCGAGAAAGAGGTAAGGGTGGTGTTGCGCCAGCTTGAGCGGAACCTGAACGTCTTTTGGACGAGTAGCTGCGGAAGGGTTTTGGATGCGGTCGCTTGCCTGCTCGATATCTGCAGCGAGCGGACCTACGAGGGGGAGCCGGCGATAAAGCTCGAGGCTGCGGCGGAGGGCGGCGATGCGAGGAAAGTAAAGCTCGAGCCGGCGCTTAAAAAAGAGGAGGGGCTGGTGGTCGTCGATACTTCGCAACTCTTACTCGGCGCGCTTGAGGCGCTCCGTGCTAGGGTGCCCCGAAGGCACATCGCAGCAGCGGTTCAACAGGCGCTGGCGAGGGGTCTGGTGGAGGTGGCAACCGACGCGGCATCGGTGGAAGGGATAAAAACGGTGGGTGGCTCGGGCGGCGTTTTTTATAACGATGCGATAACCGCGGCTGTGCGGGAGGGTGTCGAGAAATCCGGCATGAAGTTCGTCAGGCACGAGCTCTTACCGACGGGCGACGGGGGGGTCTCGGTCGGGCAGGCCGTAGTTGCGGCGTGCTCTCGTTAGCTTTTTGGCGGAGTCTAAACCCTATTCTATGGGCGATGGTTTGAACTTCGATGTGCGGGGGCGGGGCCTTAAACTCCGGATAGGACTCGAGGAGCTGAGCAAGGTCTACCTGCATGAGGAAACAATCCCAACACTCCTCGATACGTTGGCGAGGCTTGTAAAATCAGACGGCGTGGTCAAGCACCCGGTGATTGTCGATTCAAACACGCTTGTCGTGCTCGACGGGATGCACCGCGTCGCAGCGCTCGAAAAGCTCGGTTGTCACTACCTCCCCGTCTGCTTCATCAATTACAAAAATCCCGGCGTGAAAGTCGGGTGCTGGTACCGCGCGGTCCATGGGGGCATGAGCTTCGGTGAGCTCCTTGGGTTGCTCGAGCCCCTTGGCCTAAGCGTGAACGAGGCCTCGCCCAAGCTGGCGCAGAAAGCGCTAGATAGGCGCAAAGCTGTGGCCGTGATTCTGTTTGAGAAAAAATGCTACCTCTTCGGGAAGGCGGGCGGGATAAGGGAGGCCTACACGTGGATCAGGCACATCGAAAAGATCTTGGTTGAGAATGGGCTCGAGGTAAGCTACGAGACGGAGAGGGACGCTGAGAGAAAAATCCGCTCGGGTGAAGCAGTTGCGGTTATCATGACTCCTAGGGCGAGAAAGGAAGAGGTGCTTGAGGCCGCGCTCTCCGGGCGTGTTTTTGCCCACAAGACGACTAGGCATGTAGTGCCAGCGAGGCCCATGTGCATCGACGTGCCGTTGGCATGGCTGAGCGGTGATAGGTCGTTCGCTGAGGTGAATACAATGCTAGATAAACACCTCTCGAAGCGCAGGCTGAAGCACCCGCCCTTTGGCTCCCTCTTCGAGGGGCGGCGCTACGAAGAAGAACTTTTGGTATTCGAATGAGGGCTCAAATTCCAACGATGGTCCAAACGACGGTTAGCAGTAGCCCAATACCCAAGAAGCAGCCTGCCATCTTGCCCATCGATGCGGAAAGCGGAGTCCTAGCCTCTCTGATACCACGAGCTCGCAGGTGCTGCGCGACCTTGCCCTCCCATAGCCCCGCGAACCCATCGGTGATCGCATCTCCGGCGGCTCCACCGACGATCGCGCCCAAAACACCAGCAAAACTCGCCCCGATGAGCGCCGCAATGCCGAGAAAACCGGTGTCGATCGCGCCGAAGGTGATGTCCGCTGAGCAAGACTTGATGGATCGGCCGAAGAGCCTGAGAGGGACGAGCGAGAGCAAACCAAGCAAAAGCAGGGTTGGGCCGATGAGTCTTTTGTAGGATATCGCGAGCGAGAGGCTGCCAATCGCAACGAGCGAAATCGTGAGCACGCTTACGGAGCCAGCCAAAAGGCTTTCCCGCCGCATCTTATCCTCCGACGAAGGTTGGGCGCATCGAGAGCAACCTAGGCAAGGCGAGAGGCCTAAAAGGCATTCCAGCGGTCTTTTTCCTTACCTCATCGGCCAGCTTTTGCAGGGTCATGACTTTGAGCTTCTTAACCCCCCTCATCCTTGCTGGAAGGCTCTTGGTTTTTACCTCCTTGTCACCGACCACGATGACATACGGCACCCAATCACGCTCGGCATCACGCACTTTTTTCGCCACGGTTTCGCTCCGATCGTCGATGTCGACCCGAATGTTTTTTCCTTCGAGATCTTCGGCTGCTTTGAGGCAGAACTTCATGTGTTCCTTGCCTACGGGGACCAGCCTGACTTGCGTGGGAGAGAGCCACAGCGGTAGGCTCGGCGCCTCTCCAGCTTTCTGCCGTTTTGCCGCCTCTTCGAGCATCGCATACATCCAGCGTTCGATCGAACCCATCGATGAATGCAGGATGATGCAGCCGCGCTTCTCGCCGCGCTCGTCAACGTACGAGATGCCATAGCGCTCAGAATCTTCGAGGTCAAGTTGCACCGTCGCGAGCTGCGCGTTGCCCCCGACTGAGTCGAGCACCTGGAACTCGTGCTTCATCACCCAGTAGTGCTTTCGCTCTGGCAAGAGCTCGATGAGTGCGGGGCGCTTGACCAGCTTGAGCAACCGCGTAAGGAATGCCTTGTTTTGTTTGTAAAACTCCTTGAGCACGCGGAAAGCGACAACGTACTCGACCTCCATCGCATCCGTGAGTTTGGTGTACGCCGCGAAAAGCCGCTCGTACTCTTCAAGTCCCTGCTCGAGGTCGCGGCAGAAACAGTGTACATCCGGCATGGTGAAGGCGCGGAGCCTCTTCAGGCCGACGCACTCGCCGCTCTGCTCGAGGCGGTAGGAGGGTGAGAGCTCGAATATCCGAACGGGCATCTGGCGATAGCTAATCACGGTGTCGCGCATCATCTTGAACAAACCGAAATCCCCGGCGAATCGCAGGAGGAGCACGCGGTTCGGCAGCTTGATCTTGTAATCTTTCTGGTAGAAGCGCGCCGCCTGCTCGCTGATATCCGGCTCATCGGCGCGGTAGAGCACCGGGGTCTCGATTTTACTCGCCCCTAGCTCGTGCGCGAGCTGCGTCGCGAGCTCCTCGAGCAGCCCCTTGATGAGGGCGCCGTTCGGGTAAAAACGGAAGTGTCCTGTGTCGCTCGCCGGTTCGTAGCCGACTAGCTCAAGCCTCCGCATCAGCTTGACGTGTGCAGGTTCCCCACCAGGTTTTTGACCGAGCTCCTCGCTGAGCACGAACTGCTTGAGCGATAGATGCTCGCCGAGGGCCTCGCACGCGTTGATGTTTTGCAAATCGAGCTCATGCTCTTTGCCGTCTGGGGCGAGGATCAAGTGCTCGCTCGGTAGCTTTTCTTCCCGTGCAGCTTCCTCGATGACCTCAGCGCTCACCGTGCGCGAGAGCTCGCTGAGTGGGTGGCCCTTGCAGCTGAGCGCGAAGGCCTTGTACCAGCCGAACGGCAGACGGTGGACCTCGAGACCCTGCTCTTCAAGCTTTTCTTGGGTTAGGTTCATCACCTCGACGGCGATGGCTGGGGAGGCAAGCGATGGGCTCAAGTGCGCGTAGGGATAAAGCACGACCCGCTTGGCCTCGATCTGCCGGCAGACGTCCGCGATCTCCCGCGCAGCGTTAGCCGCGACAACGCCTGGCTTGGCTTCGTCTTCCTCCTCTACCGCGAGAAAGGCGACAAGCGCCTCATCCACCCGCCCCGATCTCAGCTGCTCGGGCACCTCCTCTGCCGCTGGCGTGGGCTGCTTCGCCTCGAACTCGAGGTAGTCGGCGTGGATCAGCAGGAGCTTCATTCGAGTACCGCATGGACTTGATCACGAACTCTTAATAGACTTATGCCGCCTCGCGAAGTTAGCCTAAATATGATGTGCTCAGATGTTATCAGCGTGGGCGTATGCGTTTGGTTGTCGCCATCACGGGTTGCAGCGGCGTGACGTACGGTGTTAGGCTACTTGAGGCCTGCCGGCAGCTTGGCATCGAGACTGATTTAATTGTATCGAGGGCGGCGGAGCAAATCCTGAAGCTTGAGTTGGGCAAAAGCGTTGATGACCTACGCAAGCTGGCGACGCGGAGCTACCAGCCGGACGACTTCACGGCACCCCTAGCGAGCGGCTCCGTCCACACCGACGGCATGGTGATTGCTCCCTGTAGCGTGAAGACGCTTGGTGCGGTGGCGAGCGGTGTGGCAGCCGACTTGATCACCCGTGCCGCTGATGTCACGCTCAAGGAAGTCCGCCCACTCGTGCTCGTTCCCCGCGAAACGCCGCTTAACCTCATCCACCTCGAGAATATGGCGAGGTTGAAGCGTGCTGGAGCAACAATCCTGCCGGCGATGCCAGCGTTTTACCAAAAACCCCAGAGCATCCAGGACCTCGTCGACTTCGTGGTTGGAAAAATTTTGGACGTGCTCGATGTGGAACACCAGCTCTACCGGCGCTGGCGGGGCCTAAAAGGTAACGATTACTAAAATCGAGCGGACAATGTCGAATGGGGTACCGTTATGGAAGAGATGCGGCGACCAGTGGCTGAATTTAGATGCCTATCCTGCGGGTATTCAGCGTACTACATGTCCGTGAGACTGATTGGTGACGTAGAATTTAGGGGATGCCCGAAGTGCGGGGGGGACATGAAAATCGTTTCGAGTGGTGAGATGCCCCCCAGTACAGCCGAGGTTGAGAGTTTGGTCAGTAGGAGCTTCACGGTCACAGATTTCGATCTCACCAAAGATCACATGCAATTCGAAGTCGAAAGCGCCGATACGGGGGCTTCCTTCACAAAGCTCTCCCGCGAACTCGGGCGCAAGGGCTACTTGGCCGCGCTGCGCAGGCGGGGGGAGGTGCTGGTATTGGTAGTCCTCAAGTCCCCACGCCTTGGGAAAGAAAACGCCCTAATCAACTTCGCCCTGATTTTATTGACGATTTGCACAACCTTTGTGGCCGGCTACTTTTGGCTAGCATTCGGAAAAGTGGATGCTGTTATCTACTCTGCGGCTTTGCTGGTAATCTTGGGCATCCACGAGATAGGGCACAAGATCGCCGCTTGGCGGAACGGTATGGCTGCGACCCTGCCCTACTTCATCCCAGCGCCTACTGTGCTGGGCACATTCGGCGCATTCATAAAAGTCAAATCACCGCCACCGACTAGGGCGGCGTTGGTTGAAATGGGTGCACTCGGCCCACTCTTTGGCTTCGCGTTCGCACTTCCAATCGCTGCTGTCGGGCTTGCGTTTTCAAAGCCAACAGGCGGGGAGTTCGCAATCGCAACGCCGCTTCTTTTCATACTGATGAGCTACCCGATACTCGGTAGCTGGCCAACCGTCCAGAGGCTTCACCCGCTGGCGTTCGCTGGCTTGGTTGGGATGTTCCTGACTTGGATGAACCTGATACCGGCCGGGCAGCTCGACGGCGGCCACATGGCCCGTGGTATGCTCGAGCGCGAGCGACACTACTCGCTCACACGGATGCTCGGGTTCATCCTGATTTTCCTAGGCCTCGTTTGGGCCCCGCTGCTGTTTTGGGGGATACTCATCCTGTTCTTGTTCAAGGGTCAACACCCGGGGGCACTCGACGATGTCTCGAGGCTCACGCGGCGTCAACGATTTTTGGCGTGGGGGACGTTCGCGGTATTCTTGCTATGCCTACCCATCCCACTTTTATAAAGCGCGGGGTAATTGCGGTTGGTGGAAAGGTGCGAGGCAAGCTCATCTCGATTGAGGGCGTCGACGGCTGCGGCAAGAGCACCCACGCCAAGCTTTTGGCCGGATGGTTGCGGGCCCGCGGCTACAAGGTGGTGGTCACGGGTGAGCCCACGGATGGCCCGGTGGGGGAGGTCATCAGGCGCGCGCTACAAGGGGAGCTGAAGATCCCAGTGGCAGTGGAGGCGCTGCTGTTTGCCGCGGATCGGGTGCAGCACGTTACGAAGCTCATCCGCCCAGCCCTGGATGCGGGAAAAATCGTCGTGACCGAGCGCTACACCTACTCCTCGCTCGCCTATCAATCCACGCGCGGGCTGCCGATGGTGTGGCTCGAGGTGATAAACCGGGCGGCACCAAAACCCGATTTGGCCATCTTGATCGATGTGCCCGCGGAAACCGCCATCGCTAGGATAATGGGCTCGCGCAAGCTGGACACATTTGAGAAGGATATGCAGCTCCAGCGAAGGGTGCGGGAGAACTACCTGCGGATTGCCAAGCAGAAAGGCATGAAAGTCGTCGATGGTGGCCGCGCGGTGGATGAGGTTCAAGCCGACGTGAGGAAGTTCGTCGAAGCTGTGCGTTGATTTTGAATGGTATGCCTCTACATGCTAATCTGTGCGGCGAACGGCAGGGTTTTGAAAACCTCTGCGGCAGCGGCCTCTACCTGCTTTCGGTACTCACGCAGCGTGTAGACCCGGATGATGTCAACGTACCCCTTTAACACGTTGATCAGCCGCGAGTAGCTGGACAGGGGAACGCGCTCTTTTTTGTCATCACTTGTCAGTTTGAAGACTGGCACCTCCATCGGGTCTATCTCGCGAGGGTAGTACGGTATCGAGTCGAGAGTTGGCACATCCACCACTATGAACTCAGGGCTCACGCCCGATTTCGTTGCTATTTCCTCCTCTTTCTGATGTCGCACCGCTTCATCGCTTAGAAGTTTGGCAACGTACGGGTCGCGTATGTGGACATCTCTTTGATAAGCTGCTTTCAGGAGGTCACGCCTATCGAGTCTGGCCACCAAATCTTTTGCTTTCTCAACGTGGTCGCGTTTTTTAGGATCAACCGCCTTGGGATCCAACTCCCGCAGTTTTGTCTGGATGTAAGCGTCATCCATGCGCAGAAACTCGTCGATGTTTTTGAACGTGGTCAGGCCCGTGAGGTCGTGTGTGTAATCCATCGCCTTGTGCAACATTATTTCGGCGGCGCGAACGGAGCGGTGATAGTAGACGGCGAGGAACATCTCGTAGCGGGCAATCATGAATGCTTCAAGGGCGTAAAGGGCTTTCAGATCTATGGCTATGTCCTCTCCGATAACATCCATCGCTTGGATGAGTCTGCTTATGTCTATGCGGCCGTATTCGACGCCCGTGTAGTAAGAGTCCCGCACCAAGAAATCCAGCTTGTCGGCATCCACTTGGCTGGCGGTTATTTGGTGGAGGTAGCGCTTGCCCTTCGCCTCCTTGCCGAAGGTGAGGTCGATTATCTCCCTCGGTTCGAAACCGCAACCTTTGAGCACGTCTGCTAGCTCGCTTTTTTCCACAACTTCTTTGCCAAGCTGCTCGTGGTTGAGGCCGCGGTACTTGACCAAAATTTCTTCGGACGAGTGCGAAAATGGTCCGTGTCCGATGTCATGCAACAGGCCAGCGAGCCTGATCATCTGCCACCCGTCCTCGGATATCGTAACGCTTGCTCGAAGTCGCTCGGCAATTTGGCCAGCGAGGTGCATCGCGCCGAGAGAATGATCGAACCTCGTGTGGTTGCCCCCGGGATACGCCATCGACGCTATCGAAAGCTGTTTGATGCCCCGCAGGCGCTGGACCTGCCAGGTGTCGATTACCTGCTTCTCGATGTCGGTCAAGCCTATGTAGCCTTGGACAGGGTCCCGAACGTATCTGGTGAACATCACTATAGTTTGGGTGTCAGCTCTTTAAATCCTTCACAGAAAATTTTAAAGGTTTATGTCACTGCTTTTGCTAAAAGAACAAAAAGTCAAATCGATGACATCATCCTAGGGGCCGTCAAAACTCCGATAGTTTTGATACTCTTTCTCATGGGCCTGAACATGGCTTTGCGTTACGTTTCACCCCCCGCGTCCATCGCCCAATACGTCCCCTCATCTTCGAAATAGCGATTGCCGCGGTTGCGATATTTTGCACCGTAAAAATCACATCCGGCTTAGTTAGGTACTGGGGGGTTGTCAGACCCAGCGTGAAAACGATTGTGCCATCGCTCGATAAAGTTGCCAAATTTTTGATCGCGATTATCGGATTGATGGTTATACTAAATAGCTTAGGGGTTTCAGTCACAGCCCCGTTGGCCGCTCTTGGAATAGTCGGAATTGCGATAGCATTCGCCTTGCAAAGTACCCTAAGCGACTTCCTTTCGGGGGTATACCTGATGGCCGATAGGCCGGTGCGAGTTGGGGACTACATCGAGCTAGACTCTGGCCAAAAAGGCTATGTAACAGACATCGGATGGCGAAGCACCAAGATAAAGGAGCTCCCAAACAACATGATAGTAATTCCTAATTCTAAACTAGCTAGCTGCATAGTCACAAACTATTACTTGCCAGAAAAGGAGATGGCGTGTCTTGTGCAGGTGGGGGTCAGTTACAAAAGTGATTTGGAGAAAGTGGAGCGAGTGACGATAGATGTGGCAAATAAGATTCTGAAGAAGGTTCAGGGCGGAGTGCCAAAGTTTGAACCATTCATACGCTATCACACTTTCAGCGATTTCAGCATCAACTTCACGGTTATTTTAAGGGTGAAAGAATACGTGGACAAATACTTACTCACCCATGAATTCATCAAGGAGCTGCACAAACGCTACAGGAAAGAGGGCATAGAAATCCCGTTCCCGATAAGGACAGTCTACATGAAAAAAGAGCACTGACCTGCTTACATTTTAAATCCTTCGTGGTAAAGGGCTAGTTGAGGTATCCCATGGTGCTAGATACGTTAGGTAGGGCGCTGCACGGCGCGCTCCAGAAACTGACGCGTGCCAAGCACGTCGACGAACAGGCGATAAAAGAGCTGGTGCGAGACATACAGCGCGCGCTACTTCAGGCGGATGTCAACGTGCAGATGGTGCTCGAGCTGACGAAGCGGATAGAGAAGCGGGCGCTCGAGGAGAAGTTGCCGCTTGGGGCGACGCGCAAAGAACACATCATACGGATAGTCTATAGGGAGCTCTCCACCCTGATGGGGCGCCCGATGCCATTCCAGCTCAAGCCTGGCCAGACCACCACGCTCCTTATGGTCGGCCTGCAGGGGAGCGGGAAGACCACATCGGTCGCCAAGCTCGCAACATATTTCAAAAAGCGCGGTTTCAGGGTGGGGGTCGTTTGTGCAGATACGTTCCGCCCGGGCGCCTACGAGCAGCTCAGCCAGCTGGGTCAGCAGGTTGGCATAGAGGTGCTCGGCGACCCCAAGGCCAAAAATTCAATCAAGCTCGCAAAGGAGGGAGTCGAACGGTTCGGGAAGGGGCGCTTTGAACTGATTATCGTTGACTCGGCAGGCAGACATCGCAAAGAGGAAGCCCTGATGGAGGAGATGCGGCAGATCGCCAAAGTGGTGAGCCCGGATGAAATCATGCTCGTGGTGGATGGTACCATCGGACAGCAGGCGAGGGACCAAGCGGCCGCCTTCAAAGCGACCACCGACATCGGCTCGATCTTGGTTACAAAGCTCGACGGAACCGCAAAGGGCGGTGGCGCCCTCTCTGCGGTTGCAGCTACTGGGGCACCGATTAAATTTATAGGCGTGGGCGAGCACATCGACGATCTCGAGCCCTTTGTGCCCGAGCGGTTCGTTGCCCGTCTGCTTGGGATGGGGGACATAGAAACCCTGCTCAAGCGGATCGAGGAGGCTGCGAGAGCCGAGGAGGTGAAGCCGGCCGACATGCGCGCGATTATGGCGGGTAAGCTGACGCTGCGCGATGTCTATGAGCAGCTCGAGATGATAGGCAAGATGGGGCCGCTCAAGAAGCTGATGCAGATGATTCCGGGCGTAGGGGTGGCGCTGCCCGATGAGCAGATGCGGGTGGGTGAAGAGAAACTGAAGCGCTTCAAGGTGATCATGCAGTCGATGACCCCCCAGGAACTTGAGGACCCGAAGTTGCTCAATGTGTCGCGCATCAGACGCGTGGCCCGTGGCTCGGGCACCTCGGAGGCGGATGTCAGGGAGCTGCTGAAGCAGTATGAGCTGATGCGCAAGTTCATCAAAACCATGGTGAAGGGGCGGGGGGTCAAACGGGGGCCGCTCGCGAAGCTGCTCAAGCAAATGCCGAAGGACTTCCAAGGGGGCGTCGGTAGCTAGGGTTAAAAGGGTGGAGCCCTCCTTAAATACTGGGAAGGCTCTAGCTCGATGATATTGCGTTGGTGATTTTGTGGTCAAACGTTCGAAAGGCTACAGAAGCGCAACGCGCATGAAGTTCACTAAACACGTGCGCGAGCGCGGCGCGATACCCGTGAGCAGGGTAATTCAAGATCTTAAACCCGGCGCGAAGGTCATGGTCACCATCGATTCAAGCGTCGTGAAGGGACAGCCCCACTCGAGGTATCACGGCAAGGTTGGCGTGGTGGCGGAGCGGCGCGGGCGCGCTTACGTGGTCGAAGTCCGCGACGGGGGCTCTACCAAAAAGATTATTTCTAGGCCGGAACACTTACGGGTGGTGGGAGCTTGATCGGCAAGAAGCTCATTGGGGAGAAACCTGTTCCCTTAGCTGAGGCCCTCGAAATCCTTAAAAAACAGAAGGGGGAGGGCGAGCTCGGCTATGTGCAGCGGCTGACTTACGATTACGCGCAGAAATTTGCCAAGCTCGACACGGAAAATGCGAGGGAACTCGTGGGGGAGCTGCTCAAGCTCAGCAACCTCCGCGAGCACCAAGCGGTTGCGCTCGTCAACCTCATGCCCGAAACGAGGGAGGATATCCAGCTGATTTTTGCGAAGGAGCGGGCGAGGCTAGAGGATAAAGACATAGAGAAAGTGCTTGAGCTGCTCGACAAATACCGCAAGTAATCGGTTAAACCCGGCCGGTGATGCTCTTGATGAAGAAGTATGAGGATAAAGGCGTAGTGCTGGATTTCTTGCCCCAGGGGCGGGCAGACGACCCTAGGCCAATCCACCTGCGCGAGCCGATTGCCCAGATACTAGGCGATACCTTCTTCACCTTGCTCGAGGTTGTGCCTAAGGAGAACATCACTTTCACCCCCCACGAGCGCGTTTTCATAGGGAAGGAGCAGCGGGATAAGGTCGACCGGATTAAACACCGCATCGGTTACGAGGAGCTGACAGCAGCGGCCAAGGCCGAGCTGCCGACGGCGATTGAGAAGCTGATAGATGAGGCCCCCGAGAGGTTCATCGAGTTCTTCAACCGCGCGGCCCCAATCACCACGCGCTTCCACCAGCTCGAGCTCCTCCCTGGCATAGGGAAAAAACTCATGTGGAGCATCATAGAGGAGCACAAGAATGGCCCGTTCGCGAGTTTCGAGGACTTAGAAAACCGCGTGAAGGGGCTGCCGCTGGCCAAGCGCATGATAGCTAAGCGCATAGCGATGGAACTCGAGGGCGTCGACAAGTACCGCATCTTCGTTCGCCCTCCCTCTAGACGCCCGGGAGACGTCGAATAGACTTCAAGATCAGGAAGTTGAGGAACGCGATCACCGGGATTATCTCAAGGCGCCCCACAAGCATCTGGACTATCAAAACAACTTTTCCAGCAGCTGGCATCGCAGCCGAAGTAATGCCTACAGAAAGCCCGACGTTGCCTTGGGCGGACGCCGACTCGAACATCGAGTTGACGCCGGTGTATTGCGGTTGGCCGGCATGCGCTCCGATGAGCATGAGGGCGAGGGCCCCACCTATCAACACGAAAATGTAGATCATGGCGTACGTCGATACCTCCCTCATCTCGCGTTCCTCGTAGATGTGCCCGCCCAACTTCATCGGCACCACCGCCCGCTCCGGCAAGAAGCTCTTCTTTATGGTCCAGTGGGCGGCTTTGAGGATGATGAGACATCGTATGAGTTTGATCGCGCCACCGGTACCGCCGTATCCGGCGCCCACTATCATCAACACCATCAACATCAGCTTCGGAAAATCACCCAAACCTGCAATGCCAATCGTAGAATAGCCAGTAGTCGTCAGAGCGGAAACCGATTGGAACAACCCATTGGTTACGCCTATTGTAAAAGCGACCGCGATCGTGCTGAGCACCATAAGCACGAGCATGAATTGCACCTCAACGTTGTGGAAGAGCTCCCTCCATTTCCCACTCCAAACTTTTCGGTGTATCGCAAAGCTCGTAGCGCCAGCCATCATTATCCAAATTGCCATAAACAGAACGGGAATGCCTAGCCCCATGAAGCTAGTGTTACGTACGGAGAACCCGCATGTGGAGATACCGGCCAAGCTGTGGTTTATAGCATCGAACAAAGGTCGTCCAGCGAAGTAGAACCCAATTATCCCAATCAAGGTAAGAAGCACAAAAATTTGCCACAGAGATCTCGCTGTGTCTTTGATGCTGGGTTCTAGGGTCTCGATGCGCGCCTCAGCGACATACATCTTTCGTGCCGCTTTACCCATGCCGACGAGTGCGGTCAAGAAGAGGACTATTATCCCTATGCCTCCAATCCACGCAATCAAGCTACGCCAGAAGAGAATGGTGCGGGGTGCAGTTTCGACATTAAAAGGAGATGCGGGGTCGGCCATCATCGATAACCCGGTTGTTGTGAAGCCAGACATGCTCTCGAAATAACCGTCGATCAGGCTCATCGGCGCCGGGTTCGTCACTAGAGCCCCGTTTTCGTAAATTTTTTGTGTTCCAAAAACAAATGGCACGGTGCTGAACAGCGCGAACAGGAGCCAAGCGGCGGTAACCAAGACCATGGCCTTGCCTAAGCTCAACTCAGTTTTTTTGAAAAATCGCCTCAGGAGTATTCCTATGATCAGCGCCACCGCGGCAGGCACCAAGAAATATGGGATCAGAAATGTCTCGTTCAGCAAAACAGATGCTATGGCGGGAGCTACCATTGCCCCGCCGATTATCAATATGATGAACCCGAGAAAATACAGCATCTTAATCCCGCCCCGTGAAATCAGCCTCCACCGCTACAATCTCATAGAAGCGTATAAGCACTTTTCGGCGGCTTTTTGTTTTGAAAGGTTGAAGACTAATCGGCGCGGTATAGATTTAAGCCCTGAGTAATAGTTTTTAGCGAGGGATTGAGTGGACGAGGTTCAGCAGGCAATGAAGGAAATCGCCGGAGAGGTGCTGAGCACCTCCAAGGAACTCGACGAGAAACAGGTCAGCGCCTTCGTCCAGGCGCTACTCGGCGCCAAGCGCGTGTTCGCGATCGGCGCGGGGCGCTCAGGCTTAGTTGTCAAGGCGTTCGCGATGCGTTTGATGCACCTCGACATAGACACCTACGTCGTGGGCGAAACGATCACACCTTCCCTCCGCGAGGGCGATGTGCTCGTGGCGGTCTCCGGTTCAGGCGAGACGAGCCTCATCGTCAGCGCGGCAAAAATCGCGAAAAAAATAGGCGCAAAACTCGTTGCGGTGACCTCTTACCCCCAGTCAAGCCTCGCAAAAATCGCTGATTTTACTGTCACGTTGCCGGGGCGGGTGAAGACGGAGTCGACGACGGACTTCATGAAGCGTGAGCTCACGGGTGAACACGCCCCCGTCGCGCCGCTCGGGACGTTGTTCGAGGTGACTTCGCTGGTGTTTCTCGATGCAGTGATTTCTGGCCTCATGGCTGCGCTCGGCAAGAAGGAGGAGGATCTCCTCGCGCGCCACGCAACCATCGAGTAGTTACCTCACCAAAAAGCGTAACACGTCTACCCAGGCCGTGTCGAAACCCTGCTCATCTTTAGGCCTGAACGCTCGAGAGGCCCGTTCTTGAGCCTGCTGGAGGAGCCTTTGGGCTAACTCGCATGAATTCTTGCCACCGGTGATCTGCGCGATGACCGTGAGCTCATCGCCGGATTCGAGTGCCGCGACCATCCCCCGCAGCGCCAGGTGATACCCGCGCCAGAACTCGTCGTTTAGGTCAAGTTTCTTCTCGATGTCCTCGAGCTGCTCCCTCGCCCCCTTTACATCTTTCCCGCGCAGGGCTTTCACGAACCGCTTCAAATCTGGCCCCATAAACCTCGCCTCAACGACGAGCATAGCAGCAGCTGAGGTGGCGCTCACCTGCGGCCGCAGCGCGATTGAGGTCTAGATCCGGCAAGGCGTGTTCCCCTAGCGCACGGTTTCCAGGATGCTGAGAGCATTCCATATCGTCGTCCGCGCGTGGATTGGCATGTTCGGGTCGTTGCTTATTTCATCTAAAATAGTTATAGCCGAAGCCGCCCTCACGACGGGGTCGTTTTTCTCGTCGAGGAGGGCCCCCCTAGCATCGCTCGCAGCCCTGCGGATGTTTCTTGGTACCGAGGTATCCTCCGCCACTCGCGCCATGATATCTGCCACCTGTCTGAGCTTTGCACTTGCCATCGCCCACACCCGCAAGCATGTCAATCTAATTAATTTAAGGAAGGGGGGTCATAAAGATTTGGGGTATGCGTGGAGGAGAAGAAAGTCGCCAAAATGGTTGATGTGCTGCTGGCGGGCGGGAAAATGCTCCCCGTCCACTGCGCGAAGTGTGGGGGGCCGCTGTTCGAGCGCGAGGGCAAGGTGGAGTGCGCCGTCTGTGGGGAGAAGGCCAAACCCGAGGCCAAGGCCGAGCCGCTCAGGAGGGTCGAGGAGGTGCTCCACGCAAAGCTCAACTCCCTCGCGGAGCAGCTTGCGAAGGAGACCGACTACACTAAAACCCTCGAACTCTTGAATAACATCAAGTCCACCCTCGAGGCGCTCGAAAAGCTGAAGGTGAGGTAGTGCGTAGGGGGAAGATCCTCGAGGTGCTGAAAACCGCCGGGGGACCGATTGGCGCTGGTGAGGTGTCGACGCGCGCAGGCATCCCGGCCCAACGGGCACGGGCTGAGCTCTTCAGGCTGATGGGAGAGGGGAAGGTGGAGTGCAAGCAGGTTGGCGGCCAACTCTTGTGGGCGCTGAAGCTCGGCACGCCGACCGAGGAGCGCTACGAGAAACTCGCGAAAAAACTGACCCCGTGATCCCTTGACCTGGCTCGACCTGTTGAAGATAGCCCTGGCCGGCGGCATTTTGGGGGTGGTGGTCGGCAAGCTGGTGGTACACCGGCCGTACTACCTCGAGCGGCTGCGCCCAAGGTTCTGGCTCCCAATCGCTCGAAAGATGCGCAGGCGGGAGTGGGTCAGACTCCTCTCGGTCGCGCTCGCGTTCACAGCCGCGTCACTAGTGGTTGCGACTGTTGTGGGGGAGGCGCTTCAGAAGGCGGAAGTGGAGCTGTACTCAAGGGAGGAGTATCCATTCACGGCGCTTCAAGAGCGGTACCCGCTGGTGCTGCTCGTGGCTGTGAATGTTCTGCCGATATTCGAGGAGTGGATTTTCAGGGGCATTTTGCTCGAGGAGATCGCGCGTCGCTCGCGCTCGAGGCTGTTGGGGGTCATCCTCTCCTCCCTAATTTTTGCGGTGTTCCACCTCTCTAACCCCGGCACATACCCGGCGTTTGCAGTGCCTCTGATTGGGGCCGGCTTCCTGATGGGCGCGTGCTACCTCCTGAGCGGGCTCGCGGGGGCGATCATCGCCCACAACGCCTACAACTCGATTTTGGTGATCATTGGGCTCTGAGGGCTGGCGGTGAGTGATTGAGGGAAGGGCTCGTCGACGTGGCGCTTGGCAAGGCTCCGGCGGATCTCGTGGTTAGGGGTGGGCGACTCGTGGATGTCAACACCGGTGAGCTCCTGAGCGGCGTGGATGTTGCGATCAAGGGTGAGCGAATCGCGTTGGTCGGAGATGCCGCTCGCTGCATTGGCAGGGGTACGAGGGTGATCGATGTCAAGGGGAGGTTCCTTGTCCCTGGGCTGCTTGACGCGCACGTGCACATTGAAAGCTCGATGCTGACGGTGACGCAGTTCGTGAGGGCCGTGCTTCCCCGCGGCACCACGGGGGTGTTCGCAGACCCGCACGAAATCGCGAATGTGTTGGGGATGCGCGGGGTCATGCTCATGCTGGAGGAGAGCGAGGGGCTGCCGCTCAAGGTCTTTGTGACCCTCCCCTCGTGCGTGCCCTCCTCCCCGGGGCTGGAGACGAGCGGCGCCGAGATTGGTCCGGGCGACATCGCGGAGGGGCTTGGGTGGGAGCGGGTGGTCGGACTCGGGGAGGTCATGAACTTCCAAGGGGTTCTCGCTGGGGATCGCAAGATGCACCGCGAGATGGGCGCTGCGCTGAGGGTGCGGAAGGTGATCGAGGGGCATGCCCCGGGGTTGCTGGGCGGGGAGCTCTCCGCGTACGCGGCGGCTGGGGTGAGGTCGGATCACGAGTCAATCTCCCCTGAGGAAGCGGTGCAGAAGCTCAGGCTTGGGATGGCCCTGGAGCTGCGTGAGGGCTCGGCCGCAAAGAGCCTGGCCGCGTTGGTCAAGCCGATCCTCAAGCTCAAGCTCGGCACCAGGCACTGCCTGCTCGCAACCGACGACCGCCACCCCGCCGACTTGCTCAAGGAGGGCCACATGGACCACGTGGTGAGGCGGGCGATCGACGAGGGCGCCGACCCAGTTGCGGCGGTGCAGATGGCGACGTTGAACACCGCCGAGCACTTCGGGGTCGATGGCGATGTCGGGAGCATCTCGCCCGGGAGGCTGGCGGATGTTCTGATTGTCGATGATATCAAGAAATTCAACGTTGGGGTGGTGGTCGCTAACGGGAGGGTCGTGGCAGAGGGAGGAAAGCTCACCGCGGCGCTCCCCGCGCGTAGGTACCCGAGGTTCGCTAGGGAGACGGTGAACGTGCGGAGGAAGGTCAGCCAGGAAGATTTCAGGGTGAAGGCGAGAGTGGTGAGATGGGTAAGGGCGCGCGTCATCGAGCTCGTCGAGGGGCAGGTGGTCACCAAGCAGCGCGTCGAGCGTTTGAGGGTCGAGGGGGGCTTGGTGCGGGGTGACTCGAGGCGCGGCATTGCGAAAGTCGCGGTCGTCGAGAGGCACCGCGCGACCAGTAACATCGGGCTTGGTTTCGTGCGCGGCTTTGGCATCCGCAGGGGGGCAATCGCCTCGAGCGTCGGGCATGATGCGCACAACATAACCGTCGTCGGGATGAGCGATTCAGACATGGCAGAGGCGACGAACGCCATCGCCGGGGCAAGAGGGGGGCAAGTTGCGGTGAGTGGGGGCGAGATTCTGGCCATCGTGAGGCTGCCAATCGCCGGCTTGTTTTCAGACGAACCCGTCGAGGTAGTCGCGGCTCAGCTCGAGAAGCTGCACCGCGCGACGAGGGGCTTGGGAGTTGGGCTCGAGTCGCCGTTCATGCAACTGGCGTTCCTCCCGCTCGCCGTGATACCCGAGCTAAGGATAACCGACCTCGGGCTCGTCGAGGTGGGGAGGAAGAAAATAGTCCCCCTCTTGGTGACTTAGTTATTTCAAACTCTGTGATATCTCGCGCTCGGAAAACAACGCTTTTAAGCTCAGGCACCTCCTCAAGATGAGGTGAAAAGTTGGTGGGCCGAGCTGGTGTGCGAGCCATCTCGGTGCTGCTCGTCTTCTTCTCGCTCGCCCCGCTTCCCCTAGCTTCAGCCGGTGATCTGCAAACCGACTACGTCGCGTACGTGATAAAGGATAACTTGGGCGCGCCGACGGTCATCGAGGGCACCATCGTGGACAACGAGACCGGCGAAGGCGTTGGCGGGGCTTCGGTGAGCGGCGAGGTTCGCTCCGAAGTCATCCACGTCAACGTAAAGGCGGACGAGAACGGCCGCTTCCGCGTGATTTTGCCTGAGAACCTCTCGGATGGCAGCCACACCTTCCGCTTCAACGTCTCCGCTCAGGGATACGACCCGCGCGTGATAACAGGCTCCCTCCGAAAAGGCGAGCGGAAGAACCTTGGGCAGATCAAGATCATCTACAACCCGTTCGACGTGGAGCTGGGTGAGCGCGAGGGCGCCCTGTATGCGGCTGAGTACGGGGCAGGCTATCCAAGCTCGTGGCCAGGGTTAAACGAGTGGCGGTACGCGCCCTACGCGGGCAGGCGGGTGTCGGTCACCGTGCACCCGCGCAACCGCTACTCCGGGGCTTCGGGCTACACCCTCGTCAAGAGCACCTACTCGCTCCAGGAGGCGCTTGACTACGAGAGCCAGGGCTACCTCGCGGTCGAGCGTCTGGAACCCTACCATGGGTCGCTCACCGCGCTTGCGCTGAGCGAGCGGTTCCGCTACCGCAACGGGGTAAACGTCGCTTGCGCTGATCAACCTCCCGTTGATGCTGACAGGTTGGATCCGAGGAGCCACGACTGGCCCGCGTACGACGACGCGCTGC
>DYFS01000010.1 GCA_020725055.1 Candidatus Hadarchaeum sp.
TTCTAAGCTCACTCAAGAGTTGGGCATATTGTAACTTCATTGTTGTAACCCCAGCGCCCGTGGAATTTACGATCGATATCGCAGAAGTTGGAACTAAACTCTTAGTAGATAACAAAAAAGCTGTAGAACTTTTACAAAAAGCACGAAAAACGCCGGGCCTCAAAGTCAACTACTATCTCATCAAATTGCTTGAAAGAGGCGGCAATGATGCAAAAAAACCCTCTTGTCGAAGCGCTTTCTACGCCGCCACCGTAATGCCAGATGGCCACATGGTAATGCCGTGTGTGCATTACCCCGTGTTAAAAGCTCACCTCGGCAACGGTGATAACCTAGAGGAGATTTGGCACTCGGGAAAAGCGCGGGAAGTAAGAAGAAACTGTGGGCGGTACCCATTCTGTGGGGGTTGCATGATAGCTTGCTTGGTAGGCGGCAGTCAGCTAGCCACCCCAAGAAACCTGAGGGAAACGTTTTAAATCGGCAAAGATATCTTCCCGCTGTTTGCTGAAAGGAGCATTAAACGGAGAAAAAAGACAGAAATGCGGGGAAAGAGGACTACAAAACCCATAAGGTTTTAAGAACAAGCGAAAGCCAATTGAAAGTTCGAGGCTACAGAAGGATGAAGGCGATCGAGTGGTAAGGGCATCTCTTACGGTTGATGTCGAGGAGGACATCCCGCCATTTTTCAGAAGTTTTAAAGGGATTGAAAAAGGTCTCCCAAAGATATTGAGCACGTTTAATGAATTTGGAATAAAAGCAACTTTCTTTGTGACCGCAGAGGTGTGCGAGAAGTTCCCCGACATCATCCGTGAATTGGCAGACGAGCATGAAATAGCGTGCCACGGTTTTCGCCATGAAAGACTTGATGGGCTCGAGCTTCCAGCCCTACACAGGACGCTCTCAACCGCGACGGACAAAATCGCGAACACGGCCGTGGAGAAACCGGTTGGGTTCCGGGCGCCGAGATTGCGTGTCAGCGAACGCCTCCTACGCGCGCTTGCGGATCTAGGGTACAATTACGATTCATCAGTTTCGGTGTGGCATCCCTGGCAGAGAAAATTCGTAGCAACCGCCAAAAAAATAGGCATAAAAGAATTGCCGATTTCGATAGACAACACGATGCTCAGGATCCCGATGGGCATGGACCTTGCGCGCACGCAACTCGGCCGTGATCCGCTGATTGTTTTTATGCACCCTTGGGATGCAATCAACATCAGGCGCGAGAGGCTGGGGAGGAGCGAGGCGCCGTGGAGGGCATCTATATTCTGGAATTCCATTGGGGCGGGGGAGAGATTCCTGAGGAACTTGCGCAGTTTGATTTCGATGATGTTGAAGAAAAAAGCGGAATTTGTTCTAGCGAGAGACCTTTAGCGTCTTCTCCCTCTGTCTCCGGTTCCACCAAATCACTAGCTGCCAGCATATCTCAAGCATTATAAAGAGAGAGACGGCCCATCCAACGAGGAATGCGATGATTTTCAGCCAAATCGGCCCGAACAGCGAAGCCAGCCAAACTCCTATCAATACCGGAATGAGGAGGGCAACTGTCACGTAAACGTGGTACCTCCTCACCTGCACCTTTTCTCCTCCAGAATGCGTTCGTAGAGGGAATAGGTCTGCCCAGCAACTTTTTCCCAGCTGTACTTTTCAACGGCATCCCTCCTGGCGGCTCTCCCCAATTTTTTCGCAGTGCCGGCATCCCGCAACAATTCTTTGATCGCACCGGCGAGATGCTTCGGGTCGCCCGGCTTTACGAGGAGCCCGTTTTTCCCGTTCTGAATCGTGTCCAGAATCCCGTTGACGCGGGTACCCACAACTGTTTTCCCGCTCGCCATCGCTTCGAGCAGGGCCCTGGGCTGCGCCTCTTTTAAGGAGGCCAACACAAAGACGTCACACGATGCGATCAGGCCGGGCATCTCAGCAGGTTTCTTTTCGCCAAGCATGCGCACGTTTTTCTTTATCCCCAGTTTCCTCGCTAGGCCAGCAAGCTTGTTATACATCTTCCCCCCGCCCACGATAACAAATATTGCATCTGGAAAATCCGCGATGACTTCTCTGGCGCTCTCTAACAATGTGGTGAATCCTTTAACTTTCACAAGTCTGCCAACCGACATCACGATTGGGCCGTTGGCATGCAGCAATCTCTTGTTCGCTGGAGAAAATTTATGGACATCGACCCCATTTGGGATGATTACAATTTTATCCATACCCACGATCGGCGCGGCGGCCCTTGCGGCACTTTTCGAGACAGCTATTAACTTATCGATTTTACTCAAAGACCTGCGCAACATCTTTTTCCAAAACTTAAAAAATAGGCTCTCCATCCCTGCGCTGTAAACCGAATGGGTTGTCGCGATAACACAATCAACTCGTGGGTGCATTACGCTGGCGGTATTTGCAGCTATGACCCCCATCGGAGTGAAAATGTGTTGGCCGTGCACGACATCGAATTTCTCGCGTTTGAAGAACTCCTTCAACTTGAACGGGGTAAAAACGTTGAATGACGCATAAAGTCCTGGGATTCTAAATCCACAGAGCCTGTGGACGGTGATCCCGTCGAGCGCATATTTTTTGTCGGTGAACGTCGCCCTCTCATCCCTGGGGGCTATGATGTGCACTTCATTGCCCATTTCCAAGAGTTTTTTTGATAGCTCACAAGTAACTGTTTTTACACCACCAGCATACGGCAAAAAGTATTCGGTGGCCATCGCGATTTTCATGCTTCGGCGCACCCCTTGGAGCGACGCCAAGCCACGAATTTTTTGAGGCCCGCCCACAGCGAAACTTTCGGCGCGTAGCCCAAGATTTTTTTGGCTTTTGTTATGTCAGCTTGGCTATGCTCGATATCCCCCGGCCTCGGCACGACGTGTATCGGTTTGAGATCCCCCCGGCGCATTACCCGCTGAAGAGTTCGGCAAAGATAGTTGATGCTAACAGCCTCGCCCGTACCGACGTTGAATACCTCACCCGCAGCCCCCCGGCTACCTAAAGCCAGGAGAGTAGCGTCAACCGCATCACTCACGTAAACGAAATCGCGGGTCTGTTTCCCATCCCCGTGGATGATCGGCGGGAGGCTGTTCTGCAGACGGTCGAAAAATCTGGAAATCACGCTAGCGTACTGCCCAGCGGTTTGACGTGGCCCATAAACGTTGAAGTATCGTAGGCAGATGGTTTCGAAGCCGTATTTTTTCCAGAATTCAAGGCATTTCTTCTCGGCATTTAGCTTGGACTCCCCATAGGGTGATAGCGGCCGCGTTCGCACATTCTCCGTTATCGGCATCACCGTCTGAGCGCCATAAACTGCTGCGGAAGATGCGAAGATGAAGCGCTTAACGCCCTTTTCTAAGCTCGATTCAAGCAGGTTTAAAGTTCCCGTAACATTCGTCCCGTTCGCCAGCTTTGGATTTTTTAGGGAGAGCGGCACGCTCGTTAATGCTGCCTCGTGGATTACCGCATCCACATCGCCAACTACCGTTGCCACGATTTTTTTATCTCGCACATCCCCCTTCACAAAGCGAAAATTCGGCTCATCCAGATGCGGCCGGAGGTTCTGCTTTATGCCCGTCGAAAAATCATCGAGAACCGTAACCCGGTAATCCTCGGCCAACAGTCGATCGACTATGTGGCTACCGATAAACCCAGCGCCACCCGTCACCAGAACCCTCGAGAGGCCGCGCCGCACATCATGACCCCAATCACTTTTGCTCAGCATGTTTTTCCAGCGGGGTGTAGCGCAGCGTCAGTTTTGCAACCGGACGCTTCAAGGTTTTTGCGGAGATATTGTCTATGCAGAGCGTCAGGCTGAGCCAGTACGGTACGTTATCAATCGACCAACGCACGTTCTCCGCGGCGCCCAGTTCGAGTTCTACGCGGTATTTCAACCCGGCGGCACGGTTTTCTATGTTTTCCAAATCCTCGTTTATCACAGTATTTTCAAAAATCAAGGTGGAGTATCTCTGGTAGCGGTGCTTCAAACACAGTGCCAGGCGGGTGCTGTTGTCCGAGCTGAACTTGTACTCAAAGGTCATCTTGTCGTCGCGGAGCTCCATCGTTTGCATCAGCTCATAATTCTCCCACCTCATGGTAGTTATCATTTGTCCTTCAGGTTTTGGTGCCTCGATTCTTAAAGTGTGATCCCATAAGCTTCGATGTGAATCATCGGTCCCGATCGTCGATTCCCAGCCGGTTACCGCTAAAAGTTCTTCCCCAGTACTTGAAAGTATCGCTGGTTTGTTGTCTCCAGAGTTCATGGTGTACCTGACGACGAAGTAATCGTTGCTTATCTGTTGGACCTCTTGCCACCTCTGTTGATAGAGTACCCCGGGGGTCAACCCTAAAAGTAAGGAAAGAAGGGCGCAGTAGCCGAGCATGATGATTATCTTGTCAATGTGCTTTGAGAGGTAGCGGATTGCTGTTTCGCGTTTTTTCATCTTTTCAGCCTCCCCAGAGATACTAGGGGTCGCCCCCGTATCAAGGTTATCAATGCATTCCACAAGGTGAGGTGGAACAGCACCACTAAAACAGCGAGTACGAAGCCGAGTACAAGGGGGGGAAGAACAAAGAAATCTAGAATTCCCCTGTTCATCGTGTAACCGTAAAGAAAGCGCGTGAGCGGAACAGCAACCATCGCGTATACGAATGGCAGTATCCAGAGCAGCCTGTACTGCCACTTTTTGTCAAAAGTGTACCTCTCGTGCAGCTCCAAAATAAAAAACGGGATTAGGAATAGCAAATGCGGCTCGTGCACGTTTTTTGCAACTATGAAGTACGCTAGGAAAGTCATCAACAGCTTTTGCCTCAGCGAGATGTGTTTTTTCGACAGGTACGCGTAGATGAGGGACATGCTCGTGACAAACAGAAACGCGCCCACGGCAGGGAGTACAACGAATTTAAGTTGCTGTGCGGTGAGTTCACCAGCTCCCAGCGGTGTGGCTATGTGGTGGGCGGCGAACAGGGTCAGACCACCGGGCTCCCGGGCCGTGTGAAATTCAAAACTGAGTTTGACCCCGCTCCAAAAAGGCAAAATGAGCATCGCAGACACTAGCCCGAAAATCAAGGCGTACCGCAAGAACCCCCACGATCGGCGCCGGATGAACTCCACGCAGAAAATGGGCAGAGCGAAAATCGGGATGATTTTGGTGAGGAAACCGAAGGACAACGCCACCGCGCTTAAGTCATGCCTCTCGCGCTCAAACAGGTAGACCGACAACACCAAAAAGAAGACGGCGATGCTATCGAACATCCAAGCCGCGCCCACGAATATCACGAGTGGGTTAAACAGGTACGCTTTCATCGATTTTTCGCTGCGCTTGGTCATCTTATACAGGAGCAGCGCTATGCCTATGTCAGCCAAAAATATCGGCAGCTTGAATAAGAGATTCAATAGGAGTGGAACTTGCGGGTAGGGAGTCAGCTCTGTCGCCGGTGCGAAGCTGATTTGTTCAGTGGGATAGAATAGCCCGTACAGCTTGGCGAAGGGATAGTAGATCGGGATCAGCATCGGCGGGTACGCGAAATACAGGTAATACGCCGCCCATCCAACCCCTTGCGTCGCCCGGGCCTCGTACGAGAGCTTTTCGAAAGCATCGTACGGCGATCTATCGTTGTGTAAGTCCACAAAGAGGCCGTGCCACGTTTGTAAGTCGAGCGGGTGGTTGAGGTTGATGAGCGCGAGCCTTATCCCGAGGGCTATCAAGATCAAAACGATTAGGCGCTTGTGCCTGCTCAAGAACGCGCCTTTTCTACACTTTAGCATATCCCCACACCCACGTGGCGCTCATGATGTAATTCCAGAGCGTGGCGCAGGCTATCCCAAAGGCGTTTGAAATCAGGTAAGGCAGGCCGAGCAGCTCAGTCAGAGTAACCAAAACAACGAAGTTGAGCGTGGCCCCTATAGCGCACGCGAGGTTAAAGCCCAACACCCGCCGGGAGCGCCCAGGCCCAGCCCGCCTCCTGAAGGTCCAGAGCTCGTTCAGGGTGAAGTTGGAGAGGATGGAGCTCTCTATGGCAAAAACCGCGGAGACCGGGTACGGCAGGCCGACGAACTCGGTGAGTGCCCACAGCAACCCCATGTTGACCCCGACGCCGTTGAGGCCGACTAGGCAGAACTTCAGGAACTGCCCCGCCTCACCACTCGCCCTCGCCAACCGGCTCAGGTGCCTGAGGTAGTTGATGTGCTCTTTAAAGCTCAAGGTACTTTTGCCGTGCAGCCTCTCCTTAAAAACATAGGGAACCTCGACGACTCTTCGATACGCTCCCTTGACCAAAATCTCGAGCAGGATTTTAAATCCGACAGGACTGAGCTCGGTCCCCCCCACCGCCTCCTTTTTAAACATGAAAAAGCCCGATAACGGATCCTTCAAACCATGGATGTTTGGGATGGTGAGCCGGGCCAGGAGTTCGGCCCCCCTCGAAATGAGTTTCCTCCCCCAGCCCCACTCCTCGGTGCCGCCACCTGCCACATACCTGCTTGCGATGGCGATGTCAGCCCCGTTTTCTATCTCTTTGAACAACGCGGGGATTTTCTCTGGCGGGTGCTGGAGGTCGGCATCCATCACACAGATGACTGGGGCAGTGGCGTGGTTTAGGCCATCCACCACAGCCGATGCCAGCCCTTTTTTCTCTCTACGATGTACCACTTTGAGATTACCATACTTTTTCGCGAGTCGCTCGGCGAGTTCCCCGGTGCCATCGGGCGAGTTATCATCAACAATAATGATTTCATGCCCGACATCCCGGAGCGATTTTCTCACCCTTTCAACGAGGGTTGGTAAGTTCTTCGCTTCGTTGTAAGTTGGGATTACTACGGACAGCGCTGGGTTCGCCCGCACTTCATCACTCCATGACAATTGCTATTTTAGACTTAAGTAGAGAAACTTAAAAGATAGGTGTAGAGCGAGGCGAAGCGATGATAGGCATGATTTTGTGCGGCGGCTACGGCAAACGCTTCTACCCCACGACAGAGAAGATGCCGAAAGTGCTACTGGAAATCAAGGCCGGGTATACGATGCTGGACAGGCAATTATTCGCGTACAAGAGCGCGGGGTTCGACCGTGTGATTCTGCTCACTGGACACCTGAGCGAACGCATCGAGCGGAGGTACGGGTCGAAGCACAAGGGGCTAGAAATAGAGTACGTGGTGGAGAAAAAGCCGCTTGGGACGCTCAACGCCATCCGCATAGGGATGGAAAAAGCAGGCGCGGACGCGATGGTCAGCAACGGGGATGTGGTCACGGACGTAAACCTAAAACGGATGTGGCGGGAGTTCGAGGCATCGGGTTGGTTGGCGTCGATGTTTGTGGTGCGGATGCGGAGCCCCTACGGGATAGTCGTGCTGGGCAATAGGTGCATCAAGTCATTTGAGGAAAAGCCGCTGCTCGAGTACTACATCAACGGCGGATTTTACTGCCTCTCGATGAAGCTCCTCGGCATGCTTCAGGAGTTCAAGGTGGGCGATATCGAGAAAACGGCGTTTCCGCGGCTCGCGGGGATAAAAAAACTGGCTTACTATAAAGAAGACGTTCCATTTTGGGTGTCGATCGACAGTGTGAAGGACTTGGAGGAGGCAAGGCGCGAGTACGAGAACCGAACCAACAAACCATGGGGCTACGAGAAGCTCTTGAGCCTCGATGAGCGGCGGATGGGAAAAGAGCTCTACCTCATGGCCGGCCACCAGACTTCTTTCCACTACCACAAGCGGCGTGACGAAACCCTCCACGTGGTGAGCGGCGCCGGCCACGTTGAGTTCGAGGGCGAGAGGCTGGGATACAGGAAGGGTTCGGTGATCCCGATAAAGCCCGGAACACCGCACACGATTGTAGCCACCGAGAACACCCTCATCCGCGAGGTTTCCACCCCCCACCCAGGGGACGTGATTAGGATAAGGGACTTTTACGAGGTCAGATAACCAAAAGCCGGATTGGGCAAAAACATGGCTCACAAATTGCCCACCTGGATGTTTGCACTTGTCGTTGGAGCCGTAGTTTCCATTTCAGTTGTTTTTTGGGCTATTGCCTCAAGCACGACCGAAGAAACTTGGAAAAGCATAGGTTATCCCAGCGCTTTCCTCTTGGGCCTCATTGGCGCGGCCTCTGTTATCATCCCGGCCCCAGCTACCGTGGCCTTGCTTGGGATGGCAATGCTCAAGATTTTTGACCCGGTCCTGCTTGCCCTTGCCTTCGGGTTCGGTGCGGCGGTAGGGCAACTTACGAGCTACGTTGTGGGCTACGCGGGCAGGGCAATCGTGAGCAAAAAACATGAGCACCGATTGAACGCGATGTTAGAGATTTTCGAGCGGTACGGGATGATTGCGGTCTTCATCTTCGCGTTGACCCCCTTGCCCGACAGCCTGCTTTTCATCCCAATGGGTTTGATCCACTACAGCCTGTGGAGGGTATTTGTCGCAGCAGTGGCCGGGAAGATTGCGATGTCGCTGATAATCACTCATGTCGGTGGGGCTGTGGGGCGGGTGTTCCCCGAGAGTTGGATTTTTGCGGCCGTCACAACGATTCTTTTAGTTTTGGTGATCGTTGCCATGTTTCGGATAGATTGGGAAAAACTCGCTGATAGGTACGCGCCGAAAGCAAAAAAGCGCGTGGCGAAATCGATCACTCGGCTTTCGTGAAGCGGTCCTTGAGCTTTTTGAGCACGGTGGGCAAGGTAGTGTACTCCATCTCATCCGCGGACAACCTTCCGGGCTCGAATGGGCCGTGCCTTCTCATGTAATCGGCAATCTCATTTGTTAGGGCCCTAGCGCGGTCAAACGCCGGGTCATCGAACAGATCAGCCGGGCCTATCAGCTTGGCGTTGCTAATTTGAAATCCGAGCGCCACTATCCTCGGAGGGCCATCAAACCGGGTGCACTTGGCATTCGCCACCCCCACCGGCATGAGGGGGCCACGGTGGCTGCCTCGCATCCACCCAGCAACTAGGTGCGGCGTTGCGAACGGTTCCAGCACCTCCCCGACGGCTGGCAGCCCGTGCTGGGCTCTCACGATTGCCACCGGGTCATCTTTTCCCACATATTTTCCAGCGATTAAGGATAGCCTAGTCGTTGATACGGCCGCAGCCTGCAGCCCATCCTTTCTGTATATCTTTCTTATCACATATCTCCCGGGAGTACCGAGCAGCGCGAGCAGGTCGTACATCTCCTCCGGGCACTGTAGCGTGACAACCTTGTGCTCCATCACATCCATTACCTCAAATTTGAACCCCCCATGGAGAGTCGGATCGATGATCAGCCCAGCCGTGCAGAACGGATCGGCGAATACCCGATAGAGGGGGAGATTGAAGGCCCCGGGCTCGGTTTTGTCTGCCATGAAAACGACCATTGGGTCTGATTCCCTCTCTTCAAATTCAAGTTCGGCAACCCCTGGACCCATCCCTTTCACATTCCCTGAAAACGCCTCAACGAGGAGGTCTTGGCCGGCCGCGTAGAGCTTTAGCTCCTTGGCTTTTTTAGCGGCTCCTTGAAAAGTCTTCCAAGCGAATTCATGGATTTTTGGGCTGTCTTCCCCTTTCGTGTGGCTCATGATCAGCTCTAAATCATCTCCGCAGTTGGTCACAAAAAAGTCGGCGATCAGTCCCGCTTTTTTTCCCCGCTCCAAATTGGTCTTGGCGAAGTCGATTATAACATCCGGAACGGTGTGATGCCCTGCCAAGGAGCCCACGTCGGCTTTTATCACGCTCACGGTTGTCCGCATCTCATCACATTACCCACTACGCCCAGCTGCTTTTAAGGACTACGCGTAGGAGAAGGCCACGGCGGCAGCTAATCCAGCGGCGATTGAGATGGCGAGGACGATCAAAAAATTGAACATCGGCATCGTCGCAACCTCTGGCTTGACGGGTTGCCCCCTCAGGCGGCGCCACATATAACTCGCACGCCGGGTGCCGATGTGGGCGCTCCAGAGGGCCAGGGGCAGGTTGACCGCGAGGATCAACACCGCTAGAACCAGCATCCAGGCGGCGCGCGTCGAGATATCTGGGAAAGGCCGCGCCAAGTCTTCAATCGCAAACACGACTGCGCTGTCGCAGACGCCACGCGCGAACAAGAAGACCCCAGCCCCAACCCCAAAAAACAACTGTGCGAGCACGAAGATCGCGACGACGGTAAGAACGAAGTAAGCCAGCGGCTGCCACCACGCGTCCAGCGACAACGGCGACGGCACGCTCACTGCTTTACCGAGTTCCCAAAAAAACCCTTCACCGCTGGCCCAGCGCCCATAGGCAAAACCGAATGCCCAGCTGCCAATCACAAATACCCAGAAAGCAGCCTGCCAGTACTCCTCTCGCATGCTTCGCACCGGCAGCGCTATTGGGTGCGCTCGCGCTCGTACTCCCGCCTTGCGGCCTCGATCATCCGCTCGAGGTAGTTTTTGCCCCTGAGACTTTTGACTGGTCGAGGCGACGGGTTGCCAAGCTTGGGTTGTGGGTTCACCCGTGGCGACTTAGGGGAGCGCTCCAAAACCCTTAATCGCTGCTCCAGTTCGGCTATTCTCTGTGCCAAAGAGTTTAATTTGAGCTCAAAAGATAAAATAACGTCATCTTTTGCCGTTTCTTCCAAAATTTCACCTATTTTTTAGTTTTTCTCCATAGATTTAAATGTTTCTAGGGGCTCGATGTGCGCTCCTCCACCTCGCCGCCAGGCCTCTTCTCTGAGAAAATTTGCGCCGAGAATTTGCTTATCCGAACGTCTTTTCGCAGCCAGTGGTCTGGCATCAGGCCGGCCTTCGTGCAGGTGTGTGAGAGGAACTCTTCGCTGCCTAGGCCGTACTCGGTCGCCACCTGGGGCAGGAGCAGACCAGAGTAGCCGGACCACTCCACGATCAGCCCATCCCTGCCGGGCACGATGTTTTTTGGGTAATCGCGCGGATTTTTGACTTTTATCACCTCGGGCGCCGAGAGCACACTCACCTCGACTTTGATCTCGGGCAGCTCCTCGGGCGTCATGGGGGGGAAGCGGGGGTCACTGGTCGCTGAGCTGATCGCAGAATCCACAACCGCTTCGACCAAAGGCAACCTCGGCAACGGGTGGCCTATGCAGCCCCGGAGCTCGCCGTGCTTGGTAAGGGTGACGAAGACGCCGCTGCGCTCCCTGAGTTTTGGGGCCACAGCTGGTGCGGGGGTTTCTTTCCCGGTGCGCAGGTAGCCCTCGACGGTTTGCCTGGCGAGCCTCACCAGAAATTTTCCTTCCTCGAGCGTGAGCATTCACCTCACCATCCGATAGTAGCGGGAGGCCATCTCAAGTATGGTTTTCCAATGCTTGCCTCTCCAATAAAGCTTCCCACACCTCACGCAGCGCCAGAATTCCCGCTGAACCCTTAACACGGTTGCTGGAACTTTACCCTTGATTTCTTCCTTTCCGGCCAACTCGAGTGAGCCGTTGCACATCGGGCATCGCGAGTTTTCCGGCTGGACGCTGATTTTGCGCCCGCAACGCTTCGATACCTCAACGAGTTGCCCGACGACATCGCTGCTCTCGACGAACGCACTCCTGACTCCAGCCCGCCTAGCGCGGCGGTGGAGGGCGATATCGCACGTAAGCAGCACCCGCTCCTCACCCAGCGCGCGCGAGATCAGGGTGGTGTCCTGCTCTCCCGCGGGTACGCGAAAATCACCGATGTATGCGACATCATGACCGGCTAACCGTAGCCAGCGCGCCAGCTTGCCGAGCATCCCATCAGCGATGAACCTCATGCGATTCCTCATACTATTGGTATCCAACCTCAAGTAGTTTGGGTTTGTTTTAGAAATTCTGTTTGCGACCTCACATTAAAAAGCGGGGGGGACTAGGTTTTGAGGGTGGAAGCACGCGCCAGCGAATCGAGGTCACCTGCCCTATCTGCGGCAAGCCATTCAGCGTTGAGCTCGAGATTAGTACCTATGTTACCGCCGAGGCAACCCTGCCAGCTGCAGCAAGGCGGGATATCGCAACAATCTTGCGCAGCCAGGAGGCGAAGGTGGATTTTGTACTCCGGGCGATGCGGGCGCTGGCGAGCAAGGAGCCGAGCGGCATGATTGAGGTCGAAGACATCGTTGACATCGCCGAAAGGGTTGGCCTGCCTAAAGAAGCCGTGCAGGAAATTTTGAAAAGCGAGAAAGAGGCCGGCAGGATCTACGAGCCAAAACCCGGCATGGTCTGCTTCACCATGCCGCCAGAGCGGACGAAGCCCTAATCGCCCGCGGGGGTTTCTTCCCCGCCGCCTTTGAGCGCCTCTTCCAGAAGCCGGCGTTCCCGCTCCCTTTTTTTCTCGCTACCCTTGCGCTCTTTTTTGCGTCGCTTGAATCTGCGCACACGAACACCACACTTGATCTGAGATTTACCCTAAAAGATTGCCGCTGTGAAAATTACCCCAAAAGGTTTTTATGCGCCGTGTCTTTAGAGATGAGTGAGGTTTGGATGAGGCGTTGGACTAGGCTAATTCCGATCATTATTTTGGCAACGGCTCTAGCAATGATGATGCAAGCGGTACCTGCTGGGGCCCAGGTTGTGGATACACCTATATTCGGGGTAGAGATAATTGATCCCCCAACCACCGTTCAAGCCGGTGGGAAATACGATATCACCGTACGCGTTACTCGACCGCCAGGTATGGAGTTGCCGGGATGGGGAACGGCCGGAGATCAAAAGTGGGAAGTGAGGGTTTACTTTTTCGTGGACCTGAATTGCTACTCCGAGGGGAAGTGGGTGATGATCGGAGGCACGGAACTCTATGATGGTTGGTGGACGTGGCGATTTACGGGTGACTCATGGACCACTGGAATGGCTGATACCCGGGAGTTCACCATTAGGAATGTCAAAATTGTCGATTATCCACGCCCCGCCAAGGATATTGAAAAGGGTATGGAGGAGCTACCGATCGGTGGGGAAATCAGTCTAAGGGCGCGCTTCAGACTGAGGGGCATGACATATACCGCGAACGAGAACACCTTCGAGTACTATGGGCGGACGTACAGGGTTGGTGCCCTCTCACTAGAAATGAGTCCTGGAGGTTATTGGCAGACAGATTATGATGCGACAATACGAGGAATCGGTGTTTCTGCGGCTCCGGGTCCCCCGCTACCTTCGATTCTCATTGTTGGTGCCTTGGTGGTGCTGCTCGTTGTGGTTGCTGTTGTTGCCGTAGTTAAGAAGCGCGGCGGGGAAGTGCCACCTCCTCCACCGCCAGTGGTGTAGGCCTACTTCGAGGCACATTCTTAAAGAAACGATGCCGTACGTATTCAGCTGACCGTCATGCGCTAGTTTTAGTATGGGGACTTCACGGCCGTGCACATCAAGCCATCACAACAGAAGCTAAATACGTACACGCTGCCTCATTCTAAAATGGTAAAATGAGTGGGAAAAAGACCCTGCTTTGGAAGCAGGTTATTTCGGTTTCGTGCGCGGTTTTGGTGTTGCTCCTACTTTTTACAAATGGGGGGCACGCCCAAGCCGCCCCCTCCGTCCGCATCGTGAGCGCCCCGAGCGTGGCTGCCGCCGGCGAAACGATCGAGGTCGTAGTCAAGATCTCGAAACCACGGGATGTGGCGATTACCGGGTACTTAAAGTCGTACATCACGGCAAAACAGGAACATGTTGGGGGATTTGTGGGGAGCGAGAGCTATAAGGAGTCCGTGGCCTTGAATGAGGAGGGCTGGGGGTATCAAGGCCCGAGCAACAAAATATTTGTCAGCATGGGTGAGGGCGTAACCGAACGCGAATACACACTGACGAACAAAATAATGGAGGACTGCCCGACCGTACAAGCCTCGCTCAAAGCCCGTTTGTTTAATGTAAGCACCGGCGGGGGGGCGGTGGACAAAATTACAAAATACGATTACAAGCAGGATATCGTAATCCAAGCCGCGATGCGGGGGATTGAGCTGCCCATAGAGGTCAAAATCGCTGTAGGGGTGATAACTATAGCAGCAGTTTTTGCCTCCGTTGCGATCATAGCAAGAAAACGCGCGCCCGCCGAGCTACCGCTACCGATGTCTACGGTTTAACCCTCATTTTTGCGATTTTTTTCGCGAGCTCTCCAATCGCTCTGGAAGCCGGAGATCTTGGGTTCGCATCGAGCGCAATTTTTCCTTGGCTCAGCGCTTTTCCGATGCTCGCATCCTCCGGCACCTCGGCCAGCAGAGGCAGGCCCATCATGTTTTCGATCTCCTTGCCGTCGAGCTCGAATTCCTCCTTTTGCACGCGGTTGAGGACGATGCCTATCGGCCTCAGACCTAAAAATTCCGAGACCAGGCGGGTTTTCATGGCGTTCGAGACGGCCGCGATTTCAGGGTTGGCGACGAGCAGCACCTCGCTCCCGCAGCGCAGCGCCGCCACGGTCTCGCGCCTCAGTCCCCCGGGGGCGTCGATGAGCAGGAAATCAGCTTTCACGGGCAGCTCGCGTAGCACCCCGGGCAGGCGGTCGGGCAGAGCCTTTTTCACCTGGTCAAGCGTGGGCCCAGCGGGGATCACCTTCAGGCCGGAGGGCCCATCGTAAATGGCATCGCCCAACGCGGCTTCACCGGCGAGCACGTCGTTCAGGGTGTAGATGGCCTTTTCGAGTTTGAACATCAGCCCGAGGTTGGGCGTCGTCAGGCTTGCGTCTACCACCACCGTCACCTTACCCATCTTGGCGAGCGCCAGGCCGAGGTTCGCGACTAACGTGGTGCGCCCAACACCCCCCTTGCCAGACGCGAGCACGATTCGGCGCATGCGATGACCACAAAACCTTGACACCCCCGCATCTAAATAAGGCATGCGCGGAGTGTTTTTTGTTTATAAATGACCGTCAACCAAAGGGGAGGGGGAGAACATGGTCGAACGGTATGATGTGATTGTGGCGGGAGGGGGCCCCGCCGGTCTAGCCGCAGCGAAAGCCGCAGCGGACGAGGGGGGGAAGGTGCTCCTGCTTGAGCTTCAGGCCCAGATAGGGGGCCAAACCCAATCCGCAGCCTGGGCGCCGAGGGATGCAATCGCCGCGGAGCTGCGGGAGTCGGTCGTCGCGGAGGTGCGGGAGGCGAGGCTGCACTCACCCCACAGGCAACTCACGGTGAGGGGCGATTTCGGCGCGATAGTTGACAGGCGCCTGTTCGACAAGTTGCTCGCTGCTGAGGCTGCCGCGAGCGGCGCGGAACTCTGGGTGAGCTGCCCCGTGAAGGAGCTGTTGGTGAGCGACGGTGCCGTGCGGGGCGTTCACGTCGAAGCAGGTGCGTGGGCCGAGCGCATCGAGGGGGAGGTTGTGATCGACGCGACTGGGGCGCGGGGCGAGTGGTCGAGCCTGCTGCTGCGGAAGGTGCTGGGGCGCGACTGGAACCGCGAGCAGTTGGTGTTGAGCAACGAGTACATGATGGCGAACGCCGCAGCCGATCAAGCGGTGGACCTGTTTTTCACCTCGTATTTTGCCCCGCTAGGCCACGCCTGGGTCTACCCGTTCGGCAGGCGCTTCGCGATGGCGGGGATACGGGGGATACGGATCCATCCGGACGCCGCGCTCGACGAGTTCATAGGTCGTCGCACGCTGCCGAGGCTCGAGCGCGCCGTGCCGGTTGCAGCCCACCGCGGCCAGCTGCCAATCGAGGGGGCGCTCGACCCCACCTATGCGAGCGGGATAATCGCAGCAGGGGGTGCGGCTGGCCAGATTTACGTGCTCTCCGGGGAGGGGCTTAGGTACGCGCTGCGCTGCGGCGAGCTCGCGGGAAAAGTGGCGGTGGACGCGGTTACGGAGGGGGACGTGTCAAAGGGTGCTCTAGGGGAGTACGAGCGGCGCTGGCGGGCGGAGTTCGGGGCCGAGCTGCGGGCCGGGAAGCTCCTGCACTCAGCGCTCGGCGTCTCACAGGACCAGAAGATGGATGCGATGCTCGAGCTGCTTGAGGCAGAGCCGAGGCTCCAGAGCGCCTTCATGAACGTCTTCACCGGCGTTGAGCTGGGGGGTGCGCTGAAAGTGCTACTCGCGAGCGAGGAGGCCAAACGAGTTTTTTTGTCTGAAACCACGAGCAGGGTTTTAGAGCTGTTCAAGTAGTTTGGAAGCCCGAGGCCGCACGATGAAATGCCCCTCCTGTGGCAGCTCCGCGGTGCTGTACGATCAGCTGCGGGGCGAGCAGATATGCACCCGCTGCGGCTTGGTGATCGTCGAGCGGCTGCCGGAGCCTGGGCCGGAGTGGAGGCCGAGGCCAAGCGAGGAGGTGGGGCGCGCTGACGTGACGGCCGGCGTTGATGTCACCCAACACGATCTCGGGCTTGGGAGCAAACTCATCCTATCCCACGACCTTTCCCCGAGCTGGCGCGCCCGCTTGCGCCGCATGCAGCTTTGGCAGCGCCGTTCGCGCGCGAGCACGTGGGGGGAGCGAAGCCTGCGCGAGGCGCTGATCGAGCTGGACAAGCTGTGCGGGGACTTGGGGCTGTCGAAGGAGATAAGGGCGGAGGTGAGCTTGCTGTACCGGAAGGCGAGGGCGGCGAGGTTGACGTTCGGTAGGGGCACCCTGTCTGTCTTGACCGCGCTCACTTTCGTCGCGTGCAGGTTGCGCGGTATCCCCAGGACCGAGGGTGAGCTCGTGCGGGTTTTGAAGGCGCGCGCGGGGCTACAGGAGCGAGTCGCGCTCCGGACCCTCCGCCAGTTTGTAAAGATTCTCACGGAGAAAATGGGGCTGCGGGTGCCACGCCTGATGCCGGAGGATTACCTCAACAAATTCGCCTCCCAGCTCAAGTTGTCGGAGCAAACCACCGCGCGCGCCCATGAGATTTACAACGCGTTGCCCAAGAGATTGAGGGGGACAAAATCCCCAACGCTGCTCGCGGCCGCCGTACTCTACGTGGCCGCGGGGGAAACCGGCGCCGGCGTGCCCATACGGGAGCTAGCCGCCACGGCGGGCGTGGGGATTTCAAGCCTTTCTAAAAATGCTAAGCTCGTGCGGGAACTCGCAGCCAGCCGCGCGGGATGACGATCGCCCCTTCCAGCGGGTTGCCGATCTCCTCGGTTTTTTTCTCCAGCCAGAGCAGCCCGGTTATCGCAGCCGCTACAGCATCGATCTCGTGCTCGCTCGCCAGCGGTTTCAGCCGCCAGCCGTGCTTTTGGAACTCTGGGACCCAAGCGGCCCTGTCCGGCGTGCCGAACAGCGCCATGCCAGAGGTTCGCGGGTGAATCTCGATTACCCTGATGCCTTTGGCGCGCAGCTCGCTGGCTATGCGCATGCCCCGTTCGGTGAGCGACCGCATGCTCTTGAAAGTCGGGGGGAAAACGCGGAAGCCACGCTCGATCAGCGATTCATCGGCCAGCCTGAGGTTGCCTCGTGCCGGCAGGCTGAGCGGGGCGTCGATGGCGACCACCTTGGGGCGGCTGCGCTCGCACAGCTCTAGGATGTCGGCGTCGGAGTAAATTTCCCTGGTTTCGAGCTGGTCGCCGCAGAGCTTAGCAAAGCCGCTCGGGTTCCTCGGGGTGCCGGCCAAGTCTACGCCTATCACTGTTAGCTCGCGCATCAGTACTCGCGCTCCACCGGTTTGGCCCTGATGAGCGGCTTGGCCAGATGCCTACGAGCACGTGGGGGCACCTCAAAAAATCCGGGCTCAATCTCGCGCGGCACGGCAACGATTTTAGCGGCCTTAGCGGAAAGCCTGATCCCGCACCGCTTGCAGGAGTACCCCTTGCCCCTGCCCTCCGATTCCATCCGCTTGCCGCATCGCTGGCAGAGCGGGTTGATTTTTTTCAACACCGGCGCAAGTCCTAAAACGGCAATTTTCTCCAAATTGATGGTCAGCGGTAACTCGGGTTTCTCCTTTATGCCACCATAGGCCCGCACCTTGTCCCCAACCGTGAGTTTCTTCACCACGTCTCTGAACCGACGCGTGGGCTCGTATGCTGCGCAGTCGATTTTGCCCGTCTCGTCGCAAATCTGAAAGATAACGTGCCCCCCCGGGATCACCCTCGGTTCCCTGCAGACCTTGCCATCAACAATAACAGACCAGTTGGGCCTTGCTTCAGCTATTCTCGCACGGCGCAGGTGCTCGTCGGTGCCCTGATTTGTCTTGTAGATAACTACGCGTTCAATCGGTTCTAGCGCTTTAACCAACCTGTGCGCCTTTATTGCGATTTCAGCGCTCTCCCCCCGGATGCCGTAGAGAATTGGGCAGGGGGTGTGGGGGGTGATGCGAATCTCCCCAGTCGATGGGTCTAGATTGTCAAACGTGTTTGGGGTAGTTTTTGAATTCATTTCGATGACGGATGCCGCGAATATCTTTCTAGACGTCCCCCAGTTTTTTGGTATACGGTATGCAATCAACTCAAATGTCCAATCGTGCTCAAGCGTGTTGCCGATTGCGGCTAGCGCGCCGATGATGCCGCGCCCAAGCTTGAACTTGTGAACTTCTGCGCCGATTTCTCGCGCCATGGTTTCGGCCTCCTCAATCGTGGCGACACCACGCACGACCTTCTTTGAAAATGCCTTCAGCTTGGCAGGGATTTTTTGCCCCTGGTAAAAAACCACGCCGGGGTTGGTCGTTTCGTGATGAAGTTCAGCAAGTTCGTTGACGGCACCCAAAACAACATCCTTGACCAACGGGACCTGATGTTCACTAATTCTAACTTCAAAAGCAACGCTGCAATTTCCCCTAGTTTTGAGTTTCCAGTTGGGGTTAAGTCTAATCAACTTGGGATATCCCTCGAGCTTAATACCTTGAGCTTTTAGGCGGTCGATGGCCACGGCTCCGACGTAAGTCGTGCACATGCCCTCTTTCGAGTCTGTGTCATCGATGCCTACACGGAGTAACGCCAAGTTCATCGCCAATTTTTCTTGTGGGTGAAACTTCATAGGGGTTGTTATCCACACTCTTTTATACCCGTTTCAGCAGATTATCTCATGTGAAAAAGTGGGCGTGAAAACAACCCTCGCGGGAGTTTGTGCGTTCTTCCTTTTGCTGACGATCTTGCCTCTAGCAGCGCCCCAGCAGGCCGAGCTACCAACGTGGAACGTCGGTGACACTTGGGCGATGGGTGCGAGAGACGTTGACCTCGGCCCGATATTTAAAGCCCTTATGGAGGCTACGCCTGGCGTCACCGCGAACGTGTCCGGGAAGGTTAGCTACTTCGTCATCTACAAAGTCGAGGGGGAGGACGCGCAGCACTACAGAGTGTCGGTGACCCAAGGGATGGAGATGGACTTGAGCGGGACCATTAGCGGTACTCGGTACGGTACCACCTCCTCAGGCTCCGTACGCATGAGCATGGTCGCGAAGGGGGACGGGAACTCCTACTACACCAAAGACAAGCTGGCGCTCGCGAAAGGAGACATGGCGCTAAACCTTACCATGGACCTTTCGATGGATATGGGCGCTATGGGCAGCATGGATATGCGCGCTGACATGGTGGTCAACATAAGTTTTACCGCCAGCCCGCCGCTCGACATCTTTAACTTCCCGATCTCGGTTGGGGAGAGCTGGACCGTGGAGTCTGACTTAACGACGACGGGAAGGGTAACCGGAAAGGTCACGGGAAAGGCAGAGGTGATGGGTACGGAGCGGAGCCTCGATGACACCGTCGATCAACAGATCAGCGAGACAACACGCGCGGCGCTGTCAATGAGTTGCCCTGGCACGGTCGATGTACAGCCTGCTTTAACGTGCTATAAGATACCGATCTCGGGCACGGGTGCTGTACCTTCTGGTATGCTTGCGCCAGGTGTCGTGCTCTACTACTCCCCCGATAAGCGCTTTGTCGCGGCTTCAGATGTAACGTTCGGCGGCGCGATGGGTGCTGGTGCGCTTAGGTCTATCACTACGGGCCCAATAGATCCCAGCAAGGTGGGCGATCAACCGTTCCTCAGCGCGCGACCGGTCAGTGAGCAGGAAGCCAGAAGTGCCATAGAGGCGATGGGTGCGAAAGGCATCAACTTGGTCTTGGTGGCAGTCGTTGTGATAATCATCATCGTTGTTGTGATTGCTGCGATTGTGGTAATCAAAAGAAGGCGTGGCGCCGAAGCCCAACCCTATGGCCTATTACCTGGTGGAAGCGGGCCGGACTTTTAACAAAACCTTCTTGAATCACGGCGGAATACAAGATTTTGACGCTTATGGTGGTAGATCCTTGGAGCGGGTTCAAGCGCGATGTGCTCTTGGCTTTAGAGGATGCGCTCCGGCAGCTGGGCTGGGGGCCGCCAAAGGAGCTGGAGCAAACGCTGAGTGAGCCACCGGACCCAAAGTTCGGGGATTTGGCCAGCACGCTTTGCTTTGAACTCGCGAGGACTCTGCACATGGCACCCGCCGAACTCGCTAAAAAACTGGTTGAAGCCATCAAGCCCGAAGGCATGGTCGCCCGTGCAGAGGCTGTCGGGGGATACGTGAATTTTTTTGTCGACACCTCAAAATTAGCGGGTGCAGTACTCCCCACGATCGAAAAATCCGATGTCAAATACGGCCATCTGACGGTCGGCCGCGGCCAAAAAGTCATCATCGAACATACCAGCGTGAATCCCACCAAACCACTCCACATCGGCCACTGCAGGAACGCTGTCATCGGCGACACCGTGGCGCGCATTTTGCGGGCGCTTGGGTACAAGGTCGAGGTTCAAAACTACATCGATGACCTCGGGCTACAGGTGGCGCAAACCCTGCTCGCCTGGCAAATAATTCCAAAGAAACCGCGCGGCAAGTTCGATCATGTCTTGGGCCTGATGTACGTGGACATCAGCCGGCGCCTCCAGCAGGAGCATCAACTCGAGCAGCGGGTGCGCCAGATTTTGGAGCAACTCGAGAAGGGCAACGGCAAGAGTGCACAACTGGCGAGGTGGTTATCGAAGCGCTGCGTTCTTGCGAACCTCGAGACGACAAACCGGCTCAACATCAACTACGACCTGCTGGTTTGGGAGAGCGACATCGCCCGCTCCGGCATGCTCCGCGAGGCGCTGGATCGCCTGCGAAAGACCCCCTGCGTGGTCGAGGGGACTGGCGAGCACGCTGGCACCCTAATTTTGGAACTCTCCGACTTCGGTATCGAGGATAAAGTCCTCGTTAGGTCTGACGGCACGGCCGTTTACACCGCGCGGGACATCGCCTACCAACTCTGGAAATTCGGCCAAGTAAAGGCTGGCTTGCTTTTTAAGCTGCACTCGAAACGGGCTGATGGCACGCGAACTCACACAACCTCGCAGAAAGGCAAACCGAGTAAAAAATTCGGGTGCGCCAACCGGGTCATCAACGTTATCGGTGCGGAGCAGAAATTCCCACAGCAGGTAGTTTTCCTAGCGCTCAAGGTGCTTGGGCTAAAGCGTGAGTATGAGAACTCGCGCCACTTGGCATACGAGCACGTCTGGCTGCCCAGCGGCAAGTTTTCGGGGAGGCGCGGCACCTGGGTGGGGCACTCCACCGACGATGTCATCGAGGGTGCTGTGGAGAGAGCCTACGTTGAAGTTGAAAAGCGCAACCCCAAGGCGAGCAAGACGTTCAAACGGCGCACGGCCGAGGCGGTTGGCACCGGTGCGGTCCGCTACTCGCTGATCCAAACTTCCCCAGAGAAAAAAGTTGTTTTCAGGTGGGAGGACGCGCTGAACTTCGAGCGGAACAGCGCCCCTGCAATTCAGTATGCGCACGCGCGTGCCTGCAGCATCTTGCGAAAAGCCAAGCGCGCGGGCTGCAAGTACGTGCCGGGCGTTTTCAGGTTGCCTGAGGAGCAGCGGTTAATCAAGCTGCTTGCTAAGCTGCCGGAGGTTATGCGTGCGGCTGGCGAAAAGTTGCAGCCGAACTTGCCCGCCCTCTATGCGGCTGAACTCGCGCTAGAATTCAACAAGTTTTATGAGGTGGCCCCGGTCATCGAGGCTGAGACGCCTGAGCTGAGGGCGTCCCGCTTGCACCTAGTGAATTGCATCCGGATTGCGCTACGCAACGCGCTCAAAGTGCTTGGCATAACTGCGCCCGATCGAATGTGAAAATTCCACGATTGCGTTCGGTTAGCATCGCGTCTCCAATAACGATGACATATGTAACCATTATAGATTGGGACTGGGATCGAGATACAAAAACGCTTTTTCAAAACGATAACATATGTTACAAATGTAAAAGCGCTTGACAAAACGATTAAACTAATCTATCCTTAAGCTCCCCCCGCTTAAGCCGCTCGTACCACCCCCGCTTGACCGGCTCCTGCGCGTGCAGCTCCTTCCGGCGCGCCTCGAGCAGCTGCGGCTCCAGCCCCACGAATTCTGCGGCCGTTAGCAATCGGTTCCCCGCCTGCTCGGCTACCTGCACCGCCGGGCGCAGGTACTGTGGGTAATCCAACGAGCGAAGTAGGTGGTGGTCGACGACGAGCTGCGGCACGTGTTGCGCGAGCGTTACGAGGCTACGCTGAGCCGCCTCCAGCTTCGCGCTCTCGACCCTGAACCCCCTGAGGTAGATCGGCGGGCCACCCATCAGCACGAGGTCGGGCTTCTGGGCCAAGATGAGATTGAGCGGTTCATCGTACATCGGCCCCTGCACATCGGGCGCGTGCAGCAGGCAGCAGCCTGGCGTCCGCACCGCCAGCATGAGTACATACCCCAGCGCAGAGCCAGCCGGGCCGTGATACACTGGTTTTGAAAATTCAAGCGTTGTTTTGCCAAATTTGAAGCTCCTGTTATCGGCCGCCCGGATCTCCTTCGCGAACTCGAGGTTGAGCTTGTTGAACATGTACCCCCGCCTGCGCTGGCTGGGGTTGATGTTTTCGCTGATATCCTTGGCTAGGATGAGTTTCCCAGAATAAAGCCCCGCCGCAAGCTCCGGCGAACTCCAAATCCAAAGCCAGTCCTCGAAGCTTGGGACGTAGTGGTCGAAGTGGTAATGGCTGATCGTCAGCACATCGGCACTGCGCGCTACCTCCATTATCGTCTGGCGTGAGCGGGCGAGAACGACGTACTCGCGCTCGTGAGGGCCTAGGTTGAACCTCGGCCCCAGCGCTGAACCCGGGTCCACAACAACCCTGATATCATCGGTTTCGACCAGGGTTGCCATGCTCCGCACACCGAAGCTCTCGAATGCGAGGGGGAGAACTCGGATCCCACCGTTTCCGATCGGCACGGGCTTCATACGATCAGGCCAACTTTAGCCAAGAACCTTAAATCTTCAGCGCCGAGATAGCTAACCATGCGACCGCGCGTCAACTACCTTGAGAAGCGGAAGCTCAAGCGCCCGCTGCTCATCGCAGGGCTACCGGGGATAGCGCACATCGGGAAGCTGGCGGTCGAGTACCTCGTGCGCGAACTCCAAGCTAAGAGGTTCGCCGAGCTTTACTCGGAGCACTTCCCGGAGTGGGTTGTCCGCGAGGAGGGCCTCGTCAAGTCGCTCAAAGTGGATTTCTACCACTGCCACCCTGAGGGGTTAAAAAGGGATATGATTCTAGCAACCGCCGATGCCCAAGCATCCTCGCCCACCGGGCAGTACTCGCTGTCCGACGATATTTTGGATGTCGCAGCTAGGCACGGCGTGGACACCGTTGTTACGATGGCGGCATACGTGCTCTCACCAGCCGAGGCCCGCTCACCGGTGGTCGGGACGGCAGCCGATGAAAAAACCTTAAAGCTGCTCCGAGAGCACGGGATCGAGCTTTTGGATGGGGGCATGATAGTCGGGATGAACGGCCTGCTAATCGGCCTGGCTGCCGTGCGCGGGATGCGCGGTCTCTGCTTGCTGGGCGCCACCGAAGGCGGGTTGCTCGACATCCGGGCGACAGAGGCGGTCCTACGCGCCATCGCGGAGATTTTCGGTTTCAAACTGGACCTAGGAGACCTTCACGAGTACGCCGCCGCCATGCCAAAATTCAAGCCGCCGAGGCTCGCCCTCCCGCGGGGCGTCGAGGAAGAGGTCAGCTACATCCGCTAGCTACTCGCGGTAGAAGCGGCGCATGCCGATCACTATAACGACGACGAGGGCTACAAGGGCAATCCCCGCGATTACCCTGAAATCGATCAACGTGATCCCCTGGGCCTCGCGCGGGGGGACGTTTAGGGCCTGGCACCAAGCGTTGTAGGTATAGGATGCCGCGAGGTCGACGCCTTCTTGGGCAATCTCCTGGTCGCGGGTACTCAGCCATCGCTGCCAGACCGTCGGTGCCGCGTTGTAGAACCCGGTCAATTTCTGCCTGAGGTTGAAGCCGGCTATCGAGGTCGGCACGGCCGGTGAGAGGCCAACTCCTTGCTGCTCAAATTCGCCGTGCTTATCCCAATCGTAGGCGTAAGGGGGGTTGTGGGCCAGACAGGTCGAATCGGCTATGTAGTGGCAAGCTATTCCCAGGTGCAGGCCCGCATTGCCGTAATCTTTATCTAGATAGCTGTTTTTGGCCATCTCCAGCCAAGATTCGGCTTGAGTTATGGATGCCCGCGGGAAGTGATCTGGAAACGTCCGGCCATAGGGATCCGGGTCATGCCTATAACGGTCCGGCCAAGTGGAGCCCTCTATGATTTTGTCCCTATCGAGGAGGTCCTTAAGGTTTTCCGGAAGCTCTTGGTACGCGGCCTCCGCTATCGCCTCGTGGGTGATTCTCCTCCATGCGCAGGCCTGCGGCGCCAGCAGCAGTAAGAGGACCGGGAGGATTAAAATGGCCTTTCGCATACGATTGAAAAGCGGCGCCCCGCGATTTAACGCTAGCGCAACTGCCATGTGACGTGGCCCAAAGGTTATAAGTTTACAAACATCAACCCCTAACAAGGAGGGTTACACCCTGGCAGAAGCGGGTAAGGAGGGGTGAATTGCCGAAAGTGGTAGGGGGATTTGAGCTGAAGGGCGTGAACGCGGCCTTCACGACTCCGTTCAAAGAGGATGAGTCAATCGATGAGGAAGCGCTGCGTGCGGACATCCGCTATCTCGTCGAGGCGGGTGTCCACGGGTTGGTTTCGTGCTCTACCCCAGGTGAAATGGTTCTGATGAGCGACGATGAGCGGAAGCGGACCATCCAAATAACCGTCGAGGAATCCAAGGGTGTGCCGGTGATCGCGGAGTGTGGTGCTACCCGTACGAAAGATGCGATCGAGCTGGCAAAATTCTCCGAGGACGTGGGGGCGGCAGCTGCCATGGTAATTACCCCCTGGTTCTTCCCGCAGCACCCCCGCGGCCTGCGAATGCACTACGAGACGATTGCAGACGCGATTGGCATCCCGGTCATCATCTACAACCTGCCGAAGTACACCGGTGTCAAGCTGGATTCGAGTCTGGTCGATGTGCTCGCCTTCCACCCGAACATCTGCGCACTCAAAGACACGAGCGGCGACCTAACCTACTTCCAAGAGCTGATAGAGAAGGCGGGCGATCGCATCAATTTCGTTTGCGGCGCGGACGAGCTTGTCTACCCGGCGCTCGCGGTGGGGGCGAGCGGTTGCATCACGGCTATAGCGGCCTGCGTTCCCCAGATGGTCATCGACCTCTACAACTCCTTCCTCAAGAAGGACTTCGAGCGGTGCAGGAAGGTCCAGCTCGACATAATCAGGCTCAAGAACGAGTTCCGCAAGATGCCCTACCTCTACGGCCAGAAGCTGTGCCAGAGCGAGATGGGCAGACCGAGCGGCCAGACGCGCATGCCGTTGGGCCCAATCACAGGCGTGGAGCGCATCCTACTGCGCAAAGGGATGAAGAAATCGGGCCTGATTTGAGGTGGGCAGGTGTACGGTTGGGCCGGCAAAGTCCTCGAAGTCGATTTATCGAGGGAAAAGGTAACCGAGGCAAAGCTTGACGAGAAACTCGTGTGCGACTTCATCGGTGGTCGCGGTCTGGGCGCCAAAATCCTCTACGATCGGGTTGGGCCCGACGTAAAGCCACTCGACCCGGAGAACCTATTGATTTTTGCGACCGGGCCACTGACCGGCACGCTAGCGCCAGCTTCCGGGCGGCACTGCATTGTAACGAAATCGCCCCTGACGGGCACGATCTTCGACGCTCAGTCAGGCGGCTTTTGGGGTGCAGAGCTGAAGTTTGCTGGCTATGACGCGATCATCGTGGGCGGGCAAGCGGAGAAGCCGGTCTACCTGTGGGTGAGCGATGGCAAAGCTGAAATCAAAAGCGCAGAGGACATCTGGGGCAAGGGCACCCACGCGACGACCGATGCGCTCTGCAAGGAGCTAGATGATGACAAAATAAAAGTGGCCTGCATAGGTCAGGCTGGAGAAAAGCTTTCCAAAATTGCGGCGATCATCAACGACAAGTATCGCGCGGCGGGCAGGGGCGGAGTCGGTGCCGTGATGGGATCAAAGCGTTTGAAGGCCATTGCCGTTCGCGGTAAAGGTAGGCCAAAGATAGCGGATGAAGCATCTTTCAACACGTACGTGCGGGAGTGTCAAAAACTCCTCAAGGAAAATTCGGTCACGGGCACGGCTCTACCGACCTACGGCACAGCTGTTTTGGTCAACATCATAAACGAGCACGGTATCTACCCGACGCGGAACTTCCAGACCGGCGTTTTTCCAACTGCAGACCGCACGAGCGGCGAGACGATGGCGGAGACCATCCTCGTCCGAAAGAAAGCCTGCTTCGGGTGTCCGATAGCATGCAGCAGGGTAACGAAGGTCGGTGGTGAGGAGCACGAGGGGCCGGAGTACGAGACGATATGGGCTTTCGGGGCACAGTGCGGTGTCGACGATCTTGAGGCAATCACCAAGGCAAACCTCTTGTGCAACGACCTCGGCCTCGACACCATCTCGATGGGCAACACCATCGGCTGCGCGATGGAGCTGAGCGAGCGCGGCAAGCTGCAAGGCCTGAAGTTCGGCGACGCAAAAGCGATTGTAGAACTCACTCAAAAAACTGCGATGCGCGAGGGCCTCGGCGAGAAGCTCGCGGAAGGTAGCGCAAGGCTCGCGGAGGGGGGCGGCATACCAGAACTCTCGATGTCGGTGAAGGGCTTGGAGTTGCCTGCATACGACCCGCGCGGCGTCCAGGGGCACGGGCTAGCGTACGCGACCAGCAACCGCGGGGGGTGCCACCTCCGAGCGTACATGATCGCTCCAGAGGTGCTTGGCGTGCCAAAGCTCATGGAGCGCTTTTCTACCAGCGGCAAGCCAGAGATGGTGATAATCCTCCAGAACCTAGTGGCGACGATGGACTCGCTTGTACTCTGTGAGTTCACTTCGTTTGCGCTCGAGACCGTTCAGTATGCGAAATTGCTCGATGCGGCGACTGGCATCGAGTTCACCGACGAGGAGGTCATGACGATAGGCGAGCGCATCTGGAACCTCGAGCGGCTCTACAACCTACGCGAGGGCCTTACTGCGAAGGATGATACGCTGCCAAAACGCCTACTCGAGGAGCCGCTGCCAGAGGGGCCATCGAAGGGCCGCAAGACCATGCTGGCGGGGATGCTGTCGAGCTACTACTCCTTCAGGGGCTGGGGCTCGAACGGCGTGCCCACCAAAGAAAAACTGAGGGAACTGGGGCTGGCTTGAGGGGTGGCATGTTTTCAAGCTTCGTCAGCGCGGTGAAAGTGGTTGGGCGGCGCGGCAAAACTCTAGAGGAGCCATCGGGCGGCGCCCCGGTGGTCCTGACGGCATCGGTAATCGAAATGAGCGATTTCAAGCTGAATCCGTTCATAGCATTCACCGGCGGGTTCCCATCGAAGATAGTTCCCATGAGGCTGCTGAGGAAAAACTGGTATCCCATAACACAAGACAACGGGGACGGCAGCGCCAAATTCGCCCCGTACGGGCTCAGGAAGATAGAGGCCCTGCTGGGCAAGGAGTTCGGCGAGTCAAATATCATCACCTGCACCCCAAAAAACCTTAGCAAGTTCGTCGGGCCGAACACGAATGTTGTCGGTATCTCCACGATGGACCCGCTCGGCATAGGCTTCGTAAGCCGGACTTACACCTCACTCGTTGGTATCGGCGGGGAGCCAGTAGCCGCGGCTGAATTCAGGAGTTTGATGAAGCACCCGGTGTTGAAGAAAAAGAAGCGCGGTTTCAAGGTAATCGTTGGGGGCTCCGGCGCTTGGCAGATCGTTAGGGGGAACATGCAGGATGAATTCAGGATAGACACCGTGATGATCGGCGAAGGCGACCGCACCGCACTGGAGCTTTTCAGGAAGGCGATGAGGGGTGAGCAAGTCCCACGGGTCGTTAAAACTGAGAAACCAAAGATGGAGGAGGTTCCAGAGATAACAAAACCAGCCCTCTTCGGTGTCGCGGAGATAACCAGAGGCTGTGGCAAGGGGTGCCAGTTTTGCTCTCCGACCATGCGGACGTTCTATTCATTTCCCCTCGAAAAGATCAAGCGCGAGGCGGAGCTGAACGTCCGCGCAGGTTCCAAAATGGTTGTCCTCCAGACAGACGACATCTTCCTTTACAAACACCACGAACGTTTCGTGCCGAATAGGGAGGCGATTGTGGAACTCGTGAGCGCGATTGGAAAAATTGATGGTGTCGAATACCTGCAGCCGGCGCACGCCGCGCTCCCGCCAGTCGTCTATGATCCTAAGGTGGTTGAAGAAATAGCGCCCGTGCTCGTGGAGAAAGGCAGGTGGCAGTGCCATGGGAGAAAGGTGGCATCCATCGAAGTTGGGATAGAAACTGGAAGTGTCAGACTGTTGGAGAAGCACATGCATGGCAAAGCGCTGCCCTTCGAGCCCAAAGATTGGCCAGAAATCGTGACTCAGGCGGTGGGCATCCTCAACGACAACGACATTTGCCCGCTCGCAACCCTCGTCGTCGGTCTGCCAGATGAACGCGAGGAGGACACGATCGCCACCATGGAGCTTGTCGACGATTTGTGGGGGTCTGAGATATTCTATGTCCCGCTCTTCTTCACGTCGGAGGAGGAGTGCTTGCTCAGCACGGCGAGGCAGGCTGACCTTCACCACTTGTCAGAAATGCATTGGGAGTTCTTCGCAACCTGCTGGAGGCATAACATAAACATCTGGGCTCCCGACGCCAACAGGAGGATCGCAATGGCATCGGCGCTCCTTTATCCTCTGTACTATAGGTGGAAGCACGGGGCGAAAATCGGAAAAGCGATAAAAATTTTTGGCGGTTTTAGAAAGTGATTTCCACGTTAGATGGTGACTGAAATTTGAAGGTAGAAGTCCGGCTCTTTGCAAACCTCCGCGAATTGGCCAAAACAAAGGCGGTGGTGGAAGATGTAAAAAGCGGAACTAGCGTCGGCGATGTTGCACAAAAAATTTGTGGAAGATTTGGGGCGAAATTCCGCGGGCAGGTTCTGGACAGGTACGGGCAACCGAATGAAAATGTAAAAATTTTGCTCAATGGGCACAACATCGTCTTTTTGCAGGGCACGGCGACCAAACTCAAGGATGGCGACGTGATAGCTATCTTTCCTCCGGTTGGTGGCGGTTCCCCTCGGATGTTCTAAATAAGACACAGCGAGTGAGAGCATGGTAGTCATGTATTACAAAGAAAAAGCGTTCAAAGTTGCCGAAAACGTCTACGAACCAGCTGAGGACACTTTTCTGCTTGCCGATAACCTCGGTGCGCGCAAAGGAGAACGTGTCTTAGAGTTCGGGACCGGCTGTGGCTTGCTAGCGATATTGGCGGCTCGAGCTGGGGCCCAGGTAGTGGCAACGGACATAAATCCAGCCGCGCTCGAATGTGCCCGTGCAAATGCCGTGACGCATGGCGTAGCAGACAACATAGATTTTCGCCTTGGGGATCTTTTCGAACCAGTTGCTGGGGAGCGCTTCGATTTGGTGATTTTCAACCCGCCCTATCTGCCTGTTGAACCAGATGAAGCGCTTAACGGACCGCTCGACCGCGCTTGGGAGGCTGGGCCGGACGGACGCGTGATTATTGATAGATTTTTGCGTGAATTACCGAACTATTTAACACCAAATGGCCGCGCTCTGTTTGTGCAGTCGTCCCTTGCGAATATCTCAAAAACCATTCAAATGCTGAAGACAAACGGTTTCCATGTTAACACCCTACGCAAGAAACTGTCGTTTGAGGAACTCTGCCTGCTGCGTTGTTTTATAGCTTCGAAATGAGTTTAATTATTGGATGGAAAAGTGCAGAAAACTCTCACCGCGATTTTAATAATCAGCGTAGCTACAGCATCGGCTGGCGTCTACCTTTACCTACGGCGGGGGGATCAACTGGTTGATCAGCCATTCGAATGGGTCAGCGATATCGCGCCAGGTTCGGGAAAGGGTTCAGGACCGCCAGGCCAAGATGGCCCTTGGAACCACCGGGTGTTGAGCGCCACATCGAGCGATGGTCTGACGTGGGAGAAGGATAACAAGAAAATCGCCGACCAAGCTTCAGTCCCCGACGCGATTTTGGATAAGGATGGCAACATTCGGGTTTACTACGTTGACTGGTACAACGGCGGACTTTCGGTCGCGTTGTCGCACGACGGTGTCAGCTGGATTTACAAGAAAGTTGTCGGGCTTGCCCCAGAATGGGTGGATCCGGATGTCGTGCTCCTGCCCGATGGGAGGTACAGGCTCTACGCTTCCTACATGCCAATGGGCGGACCGCAAGACAAAATACTCTCGGCGGTTTCAAATTACGGGATAAGCTTCGTTCAGGAGGAAGGTGTGAGGTACCAAGAGGGGTCAATCACCGACCCAGACGTCATCAAGATGGGTGACAACTGGAGGATGTTCGTTTCTAAAGGCCCCACGACAATAAGCACCGTCTCCGCAGATGGTTTGACATTCACCCGCGAGCAAGAGTTGCCGATCGGTGGTTCGGTGACAAATACAATAGCAGTTGCGGGTGGTTATCGCATCTACTTCCACTCTGGCGCGGTGGGTGGCGGCATGCAAATTTTCTGTGCTTTTTCTGCCGACGGAAGAACTTGGGAGAACGCTGTAAAAATGCTGGAAAGCGGGCCACTTGGTTCTCTTGATCAGAAAGGGGTAGCAGACCCGGCAATCGTTAGAATGCCTGACAACACGTACAAGATGTTCTACAAGACTTGGATTGAATGAAGCCCCCCTGTTTTGGTGAAACAGAAAAACACTAGTTTAGAAAAGATAGGAGGCTTGGAGCGAGAGAAGATCTGCACGAATCACTCCCTGACCACACTGAATCCCAGCTTCGCGAAGTCCTCGTCAAACGTGGCAATCGTGCTTATCTTGTGGACATCCAGCAAAACGCAAGTGGTCGCGTCGGTGAATGAGAGAAAATTGTGCTTTTTAAAGACATCCACTGCCACTTGGATGGCAGCAAAGTCGACCTTCAGCAAATCCATCTCCTTCGATGCTAGGATTGAGGTGAGCGTCTCGACCGCGATCTCGTGTCGCTTGAGCCTCTGCGAGATGAACGTGGCCACCTCATCCAGCACGTAGTCAGAGGTACAAAGTCTTCCGTACCGCTTTGCCCGAACTTTTTCCATCACCCCAACTGCAGACTTGTGATCCGGGTCACCCTCATTCTTCATGGCGACCCAAAACGAAGAGTCCGCGAAAATCAATAGACCACCTTATCTATCTCTTCGGCCGCCCTCACCTTTGGGCCCTTCACAGGCTTGCTCGCCCACTTCCAGAGCGGGTCCTCCTTCTCCTCAAACTTCTTCGTGAACTCTGGTAAACGCTCGAAGGCGAACTCGACACTCTTGCTCAGAACCTCAATCTGGCTTGTGGAATAACCCTTGGCCCGTAGATACTTCTTGAGCTCAGCTGCTCTTTCGGCCGCCCGTTCTTCAATCTTCGCGCTTATCGCCATCCGCAACACCTTTTCTATTTTATACTTTTCTACTTATATACTTTTCTACTTTAGAAAAACAAGGGTCGCTTAACTGGAGGATTTGATAGTAAACCGCCGCAATTTGAATCAGGCTTTCCACTTTTGACAAAAAATGTGAAAATTGCGCATTTGTAGGGCAAAGATGAATAGAGTGGAAAATACAAGTTGATTAGCAAGATTTTTAGTACGCGACGATGAGTAAGGCAAGCTGGTGCGATTATGGGGAAGCGGCCTCGCAAGTGGAAAAAAAGGAGAAGGATGCGCTGGAAGTGGGTCCGCAAGCGCATGCGGCGGAAGATGCGTAGGATCAAGCAGAGGACCGGCGCATAGTTTTAGTCGAGGTCTTTCTTGAGGTCGTCGGCAAATTTGATTGGCTCGATCCTTTGAAGTCCTAATCTTTCGTAAACCGCGTCAGAGCTTAGAATGGGCCATGTGCCGGCCGCCGCAGCGTGTATCGCATCGAGGGCAAACACGGGTTGAGTTTGAAGATATTCAGCGGCAACGATTAAATCCTCGTACCCTAACGGGGCAACGTTTGAAACCAATCGCGCCGCCACTCGAAGGTATTCTCTAATCCTAGCTCGCTTGACCTTGACCTTTGACGCCCAAAAGAGGATTTCAAGTAAGGTTGCGATAGAGGTGAAAACTTCGACCCTCCCTTTTTTTGCCGCAGTGAAAATCGTTGTCGCGCTTGGTTTTAGCTCGTCGTCTTCCTTAAGCATGGCGATAAAAAGATCGGCACCCAAGTAGTACTTTACCGCCGTTCGAGTTCGCTCCTTATCCATTTTTTGATCTCCTTGACCGGTCTGGTATCTTTGATAGCTATCTTTCTCGCGTATTCCAAGGGGTCATCTATCCTCGGAATGGGTTTCAGTAAAAGCCCGTCTTCTACTTTTTCCAAGATAAATTCATCTGCACCCAGCTCCTCCCTGAGTTCGATGGGTATCAACAGCCGCCCCTTCGAGTCCATTTCCACTGCTCTTCCCACGTTCCCACTGTATTGCAGTACACTATCCCACTATTTGGGACTAATGTTGACGTGAGCTTTTACAGTACTTCCGCATGTGAGTTAAAGGCGCGTTGGGTTTAAGCTTTGGTGTTTT
>DYFS01000011.1 GCA_020725055.1 Candidatus Hadarchaeum sp.
CTGATTAGGTGTCGTGTTGAACGCTATGTGTTAACTTGGAAAGTTTACTTAACAGGTGTTATAAAAACTGTGCGGCCGGCGGGGTTGCAGGAATATTTCGAGATACCTATCTATTTTTGTAAGTGTTGATACAAAACTCAATACGGATACGCATGATACACACAAGGCTTGCCTTTGTAATATTTCTTTTTGTTGCAGTCGCGGTTACTACGGCATTTACTACGACCGCCGCCGAGATAACGAGAGAGAGAAGCGACGATTGGCCAATGTTTCACCATGACCCTCAACGCACAGGTTATACAACCTCTGACGCCCCCGGGATTGGGAATGTTCTGTGGGAGTTCCGAACTGGCGACATTGTTATATCAGCCCCAGCAATAGTTGGCGGCAGAGTGTTTGTGGGCTCTAATGATGGAACGTTTTATTGCCTCCACGAAAACACCGGGGAGTTGATATGGAGTTATCAAACTGGCGGGATAATTCACTCATCACCTGCGGTCGCGGGTAACAAAGTATTTTTTGGGTCTTGGGACAAGAAGGTTTACTGCTTGGATTACAATGATGGCAAATTGATATGGAGCTATCTGACCAATGATCGGGTTGACTTATCATCGCCCGCGGTTGCTAATGGTAAAGTATTCATCGGGTCGGATGATGGTAAAGTTTACTGCCTGAATGAGAATACCGGAGAGAATTTATGGAGCTATCCGACTGGATGGTGTGTTTTCTCATCGCCAGCAGTGGTTAACGGCAAGGTGTTTGTCGGGTCTCGTGATCATAAAATTTACTGTTTAAATGAGAATACTGGAGAACTCATATGGCGTTACAATGCTGGGCACGAAGTGTGGTCATCACCAACGGTGATCGATAGCAAGGTGTTTTTTGGTGCTATTTTTAAACGTGGCATTTACTGTTTAGATGAAAATACTGGCGATTTACTTTGGAGAAACACAACTGTAGGCACAGTACAGGAATCGCCTGCAGTAGTCGGTAGCAAGGTGTTTGCCAGCGATTCTGATGTTTTCGGCCGACTTTATTGTCTAAATAAGGATAATGGCGAAGTGATATGGCACTACGGAGACAACATCTATGAGATTTATACATCGCCGGTGGTAGCAGACGGCAGGGTTTTCATTGGGTACAGCAGCAGCGTTGCGTATGAGTCCCCTTCCTTTGGTGCCACGGTTAGCTGCGTGGACGAAAATACCGGTAAGTTAGTATGGAATCGGGGTGTAGGCGGCATACCACGGGAGATATCTATAGCTAATGGCAAACTATTCGTCGGTTGCAACGATTCCAAAATATATTGTCTCGGCACCCCATTGCCAACAATAACGCAGCTTACCCGCGGTCAAGAGGTGTTTGGTGCCCTCACCCTAAGTGGGGTCGTGCTTGGAGATAAAGTACAAGGGGTCAAAATCTCCTATTCAGAGAATGAATGGATTTCAACAAGCTTAACTTACAAATGCGAGAATAAAGGCAGTGTTGCTCGGTATCAAAATAACTGGAGCTATTCCTGGGATACTAGAAAAATACCCGATGGGATTTACACGCTCCGCGTGAGAGTTGATTATGGTAGCGGCATCTACTCGGAAAGCGCTACCACTGTACGTGTTAATAACCTCGGTAAAGAAATTGAGAAGCTTCAGCTGATGGTTTTGACAGCGATAGCACTCTCGATGGCAGCATTCGGATTAGCGTGTGTTATCCTGTGGATACAAATCAAAAAATTACCAAAAATAAAATCGAGACGGCACAGAGCAAAACAATGGGTCAAGCGAAAACGGCAGCGCCGCCGCTAACAATAGCGGGGGACTATTTCAAAATAATCCTGTGGTGCGGCCGGCGGGATTCGAACCCGCGTTACAGCCTTGGCAAGGCTGTGTCATAGACCAGGCTGGACCACGGCCGCCAAAAGAAAATTGTGTGTGCGGCAATTAAACACTTGCGTTCAGCCCACAATCGCCGAGAGCATTTTTCCGCCCACGATGGCGCCGACGGTGAACACGGCGAGTGCGATGGGGAGAGCTTGGGCAATCGCAGCACGTTTCACCAGCGCATCATCGCCGACTTCGATTTCCGTTGAGTAGCTGATGAGGATAGCTGCCAGCATCGTCACGTAAACCCCGAGCACCAGCAGGAATAGCGACGGCGACACGGCACCACCGCCTAGAAAGGCCCCCCCAGTAGCAGTTTTGGTGAGCACCCCCTGCATGCGCGAAACCACGGAGGCGATCAGCGGGGCGAAGAAGAGGGCGACCGAGCGCATCGAACTCACCACCTCGCCGAGCGATTTTTTCACGTCCGCCTCGACCCGCTGCAGCTCTTTTAGGTGGTGCGCCATTCGCAGGATCACATCTCCGGCCGCGCGGGCGCTCCGCCGGATAACGCTGACGAGCATCCGCAGTGTGCTCCTGACCGTTCGGGAGTGGACATGCTTCAGCGCCCCCTGCTCCTCATCGAACAGCGCCGAGTTTAGGCCCAAACCGCCGATTTTGATGTTCGCCGACGCCCTCCTGAAAATCTCGCAGATCCTGCTCCCGCGCATGGTTTCCGCGACCCTCTCAAACGCGTCCTCCGCCGGTCGCCCTTCCGAAATGCGGTTGCCGAGCTGGAACAGCACATCGCGGAACTCTTGCTCGATTTGTGTGGTCGCGGAGTGCAGCTTGCGCGCCTCGGCCGTTGCGAGGTAGAGGTAGGTCGAAACGCCGAGCGTCGCGGCCCAAAGCCCGGAGAGCGACAGGGCATCAAGCGGAACCTGCACACCAAGCGCCCGGGCAATCAGTGGCGATGCGGCGATGAGCCCAACCACCGACGCGATGGCAGCTGCCCGTAAATTTTTCGTGTCGCTCGGCACCTCGGGTGGCGGAAATGCAGCGGGCCTCTTCGCCAAAACCTGTCTGCTCAGCACCCAGACCACGAGGGGCAAAACGACGCAGTAGATGGCAAATATCTGCCACGCGCTCACGCAGACCCCGACGGTAGAGAGCACCGGTAGCACCGCGATGAGGACAAGCGGAAGTAACACCCCTATGCTGTAAATCACGAGCGTTGGGAGGTGTAGCCCAGCAGCGAACTGCTCCATCTGCTCGCGGGTGCCCTGTAGACAGACGTCGAGCGCCTTGTCGAGCACCCCTAGGCGGCGGAGCTCGGAACGCTCAAGCATCGAGCTCCTGATCAAGTAAATCGAGCGCCTGAAATCCTCGCGCCAGCGCCCCCAGCGGTTCGCGAACTTCACTAGCGCCTCGTCAACGCTCGCGTGCGCGCGCAGGCCCACTTCCCAGAGCAGCCTCCGCAGCCTCTGCCCGATTGCCCCCCCGACGTTCTCCGCCGCGAATTGGGTGGCCCGCTCCAGGTTGGATGCGGTCTTCATCGACATAGTTAGGTAGTTGATGAATTGCGGCGCCTCCCCCAACCCGCGTGTGCGCTCGCGCTCAGCCCTCCACTTAGGGTACCAGCCGGCCGCAACGTATGCAAACAGGGGCATCGGTGCGGCGATCGCGAGCAGGATGGTCGGGGCCCCCAAGAGAAAAGTCGCGGTCGCGGTGAGCAGGGCCAAGCCAGCGCAAACGGAAACAGCGAGCGTGGTGAGGGCGATGACATCCTCCGGCTGAATCGCCAGTTCAGCGAACTCTATGTTCTCGCGCAACTCGCTCGGCACGCGCTGGGCACGTTTGAGCGAGGGGAACCTACCCGCAACCCTGCAAAATTTAACGTAGAGGACGTCTGCCAGCACCCTCGATTCCCTCCTTGAGCCAAGCCCGCCACCCCTCAAAGATCTCGCGGTAGTCAACGTTTTTTTGCCTGCCGAGCTGCTTCTCGAGCAACTCGTGGAAAATGTTGTTCGAGCGGGTGACGAATTCCGCCTCAAGCAACCTCTGTTGGTTGGTTTCGGCCGCGATTTCGATGAGGGTTTTTCGAATTCGCGCGCGGAGCTCCAAGTTCCGCATAATATCAGCCGGTTTCGTGCCCCACTTTCGCGCGATTGTGGCGATGAGTCGCGATTTTGCCAGCGCGGGGGTACATTCGAGCTGATTTTTGACGGGGTTATAGCTCATCAAATCGGCGAAGCCACCCTCGCTGGCTGGGTCGTTTTTCCAGTCCTTGTCAACTTCCGTAATCTGCACGACCCTTCGGACACGGCTCATGCTGCCGCCCGGTCTTATGGTTGCGGCCACGGCGAGTGTATCGGTCGCTTTGAAAGAGGTTGGAGGTATCCCAAGGTCGTAGACGACGCGGTCAAAGACATCCCGCGTCGTTGAGCCGTGGATGGTGCCCATGACCGAGTTTCCGGCTGTGCCCACGCGCATAGCCTCGTAGAGCGTTTTGGTTTCCGGGCCGCGAACCTCGCCCATCACCAGCACGGACTCGCCCAACCGCAGCGCGGCACGCAACGCGTCCTCGGCCCGCAACTCAGTTTCGGACCTCCCGACCGCCGACTGCACGAGGAGGCTCTGCACCTTGAAACCGAGCGCTTGGAGCTGGGCAATCGGCAGTTCGGCCGTGTCCTCGATGGAGATAATTCGGTATTTTTGAGGGATTTCGAGCATGAGGGCGCCGAGTAGTGACGTTTTTCCGGCCCCGCGGCTGCCAGCTATCAGGATCGATGCCTGGGAGTCGACGAGCAAGCTCAGCAAACCAGCGGCTTCTGGTGTGAGGAAGCGGTTGCACACGAGCTGGGGAAGCGTCCAAGGGGTGAGCTTGTGCCTCCGGATGGCGAACGCCTCCCCGGCCGGGCTCAGCGGGGGGCCGATGGCTGCGACACGTGCGCTGAACTCCTGTAAGTTGAGGTCAAGCACGGGGTCGGCCTCTGAAAACGGGCGCCCGCTAATCGCCCTGAACCGCGACACGATCGACTCGATATCCTCGGCCGTCATGTAAATGTTTGTCAGGCACTCCTCGTACTCGCTGTGGTAGATATGCACAGGGGAACGACCGACTGGGGCATCGATGTATATGTCCTGCACATGCCCGTCCGAGAGCAAGGTCTCGAGCACGCCCAGCCCGACGCTGAACTTGGCCAAACATTTCGCCAGCCGCTCCGCTTCTTCCCTGGTTTGCTCCAGCCTGTCATCAATTACGAGCTGTGTCATCAGCCTAGAGCCCAACCGCTCGAGCCTCTCCCGCGAGCGCTTCGGATCGGAGAAATCCAGCTTCTCCGCATGCCGCTCGAGCAGTAGTTCGCGGGCGCGGTTGAGCAGCGACACCTGTTCTGGCTGCAATTTGTACTCCGGCGGGATCAGGAAGTAGAGGTGCTGGAGTCCATTGGGCTGGCAGTAGATCCGAACCTCGCTGTCGCCCAAATCGTAGGCATCGACCAGCCGCGCCTCAGCCGGTGCTTCGACGAGTATCCGCGAGGTCGAGAAGTGGGGCTTAACCAAAGGCTGCAGGAGCTTGCCGTAGCCATCGCGCTCCCGGCCTTTCCCACGGGCGAGCTTCACGCGCTTGAGTGTCCCAAGCACGGGCTTCAGCGCGTGCCCCGCGAAAAATTCCCTGCATTCACCGCACTTTTTAGCCCCGTGCTTTGCATGTGCCTGAACATCGGCCACCGCCCGGGCGAGCTCAATGCGCGCTTTTAACGGGGAGCCGGGCAGCTTGTTGACGATTTGATCGAGTAGCTGCTTCCGCTCGGCTTCGCAACGCTTGCACTCGCCAACTACCAGATTTCTGAGCGGCCATTGCCGGCACTCCTCGTGGGCGCGCACGAGTTCCTCCAGGGCGGCGAGACCCGCCCCGCGGTACTCCCTCTCGTAAAGGTCGGCCAAAATTACTGCGTCAACCCCGGGCTCCTCGACGAGCGCCTCCACGACCCCGCGCATGCAGACCTCAGATTGTTCAATCGAGGCGCCACCCCGGCAACCGCTGCACTTGAATTTAAGCACGCGCTCCCTGCCGATCGACAGGGGGGTGAAGTCACAACTCATGGCACCTCCTCCCACGTTTCGCGCGCGAAAAACCCGCGAGGTTTTCAGCCAAGGCATCAACTTTTGAGGAAAGCAGAGTGAGTTGGTCGAGCGCAGAGCCCAGTCGGGGGTCGAGTTTATAGCTGAATTTCGAGAGCTCGGCAAAGTGCCCCTCGAGTGCCGATACCCTCCGCTCGAGCATGCAGATGCGCTGTTCGGTTAGGCGCGTGAGGTCTCGAAGCTTCGCAATCCACCTCCCGTGCTCCGCCAAGATGACCTCTTCATCATTTTTGCTGAACATCCGCATCGCTCCTGATTTTTTGCAGCTCGGTGAGGTAGGCTGAAATCCTGGAGAGCTGGGCGACGGTGGGCGAGGGTTTGAGCTTTACCCTACCGTTTTTAGCCAGGTGGGCCATCAGCAGCACGAACGTGCGCTCGCTGATCGCCCGCTCCTCGTGGAGCTCCCTCACCAACTTTTCCAGGGCTATGTTTGGCGGGGCGTGCGCCTGCATCCATGACTTAAAGGCGGCGGCGTTCGTGAGCATGAACTCCCGAAAAGCCAGTAACCCATCCTTGAGCCTGCGCATGTCACGCTGGGCGAACCGGACCCAATCGGCGCGGAGCACCCCCCCGCGTTTGAAGTTGAGCGCGGATTGGGTGAGCTGGGTTGCCGCTCGGTCAACCGTGGAGGCGAGTTTACCCATCTCTCCCTCATTTTTGGGGTTGAGTTTCACCACGTCCTTTAGTGCAATGATTGCCCTGCTCAACATCACTCCGCGCTCACTCGCCTTGATGGCATCCGATGGCTTGAGCTCTACAAATGAATCTATTTCAGCCAGCAGATTTTCGAACGTCGGTTCAGCCCGCATCCGACTCCTCCAGCGTTCGGATTTGTTCATTGACCTCGCACAGCTTCCTCTCATAGCGCGGCCGGAGTTTGGGCTTCGTGCGCGCGAGGCGGATCAGCTCCCCTCTGATGGTGGAGAGGAGGTCAAGCTCGGCCAACTGTAAAAGTTTTGGCAGGGGTGGTCTGGTCAAATTGGGCCTGCGCGAGCGCTCGAGCCAGATTATGCTTGTATGCCAGCCCACAGCTAGCGCTATCACAAGCGGGATGTAACCCAATTTCCCGCCAAGCCTTTGGGTGGAGGCCCTTTATAAGGAGAAAACAAGGGCTGTTATACCTCGAAGCGGAGTCTATCTGGGGAGCGCTTGCAGGAAAAGCTCAGCTTCGAGAGATTGCCGGTAGCGCCAGACCCTAGCGAGTTGGCGGACCGAGCCTGCAAGGCAGCTGCGAAGGCGGCAACCGCGATTGAGGTCCGCGGCCCCCCGCTCCATGCAGCTAGGCAGCGCGAGGGGCGACGGATCAAGGTGATGAGCGCGGTGGTTAGAAGGGCGCTGTCGAGGCTCGTGGCTGGCTTCCCATCGCTGCTGAACCTGCCACCGTTCTACCGCGATTTGGTTGAGGTCTTGGTGGGCGTCGACAAGCTCAGGAAATCGCTTGGCGCGGTGGATGGGACGGCTCAGGTTGTGGGCAAGCTCGAGCGCGAGCACCTCCGAAAACTCCGCGCCGCGGGGTCGCCTGCGGGGGCGGCGGCGGTGCGGAGGCAGGCGTTCGGCAGGATATCATCGGTCGTGAAGCGCGCCGGCGAGCACCTGGCATTCTTGCGCGGGGCCTCTGAGAAGCTCTCGAGCCTGCCAGCCGTTTTCACCGACATGCCGACGATCGTCATCGCGGGCTACCCGAACGTGGGCAAGACCACGCTTCTGCGCGCGCTCACGGGATCGGCCCCGGAGATTGCGCCCTACCCGTTTACTACGAAGGGGCTCCAACTCGGTTACTTCGAGCACCACCACCGGCGCTACCAGGTCATCGATACCCCAGGGTTGTTCGACCGACCGCTGGAAAAACGAAACCCAATCGAACGGCAGGCAATCGTGGCCCTGCGCCACCTCGCGGACATCGTGGTATTCGTGCTCGAACCAAGCGAGACATGCGGCTACGAATTCCCCGACCAGCTCCGGCTGCTCGATGACATCAGGCGAACGTTCGCCGAGCTCGAGGTGTTGGTAGCCGCAAACAAAGCCGACCTGCTCGATGAGGATAAAATGCGGCGGGCGCGAGAGGGGTGCGCCGATGCGTTTTTTGTGGTTGCGACGACTGGGCAAGGGGTGGACGAGCTGTTGAAAAAAGTGCTTGAAATTTTAGCCCCGGACGAAGCCTAATCCCTCGACGCCAATCCGTCCAGGCTGCCCACGCTGCCCGTCAACTTCAAACTCGACGCCGAGAATCTGCTTGACTAGGGTGATGTTGGTCAGGGCGTGCAAGGTGAGCTCAGCGCTTGTTATCTCCGATTTGCCCGCTGCGAGCGCGAGATAAAGCACGAGCTGGTCGGTGAGGTGGCGGTCAACCGCGCAGCCCGTGCGAAGTTGCTTCACAAGGGTTTCGGCGGCCTCTCGTCCGACCTGCTCAGCCGGCTTCCCTAGCCTGCCGAGGGAGCTCGCCCCGAGAATCGCGCCCTGCTCGGTTTCGGCCCAGAGGGTTATCCCGGTACCAGGGCCGAGGTGGGGGTCTTTGGCTGGCGGATAGGATTCGGCCTTGATGTTCACCTTTGAATACCCCGCCTTTATGAGCGCCGTGCTCGCGGCATGCGCCATCCGAGTTGCTATGTGCTCGGGCAGCCTCACGCAGTGCGCCAAGCCGGAGACGCGAGTCACCTTGCCGGGCTCGGTGAGCTTGATTGCATTCAGCCGCTGAACTGGCTCGATATACGCGCGCACGACCCCGCCGCCCCGGGGGTAGTGGCCCCTGCGAACGCATTCGACCTCGCAGCGATAGCCCATCCTGTGGAGTATGGGCAGCGTTACGTTTTTCATGAAGTCGACGGGAGGGGCCAAGGGGTTGTCAGTCCCGCCCCTGATTTCCAGCTCCACGGGCCCCTTCGCGAATGCGGCAGCAGGCATCAGGATCTGCAGGATGAGTGTGGTGCTGCCTGCCGTGCCTATATCAACATGGTATCTACCACCCTCTATAGGTCCTGGTTCATACCTAAGCTCCGTTGAGTTGAGCCCAGCCCCGTCGATCCGTGCGTTTGTGATTTTTGCAAGGGACTCAACGCCGCACAGGTGCTGGGGCTGGAGCCCCGGCTTTTTTCGTTTTGCGCGGATGTTGTAGATATGAATGGAGCGTTGACTGACCGCGCCGAGAGCCAAGGTCGTGCGCATGACGGCCCCACCACCCTCGCCCACCGAGCCATCGACCTCGATCATCGGGAGAAGTTAGGCGCTCCAGGTATAAAATTGGGAGCAATAAGGTAAGTTTGGTTGGGATGTCTGAGTTTCAAACTCGCGTGTTAGAGCTGGTGTCAATAGTTCCTCGGGGCAAGGTCACGACCTACAAGGAGCTTGCTTGGGCAGCTGGCAGGCCCCGCGCCTATCGAGCGATGGCAAACGCTTTAGCAAAAAATCCCTGCCCGATAAAAATTCCGTGCCATCGGGTCGTGAGATCGGACGGGAAAATTGGGGGCTACAAGCTAGGAATGCGACAAAAAGTGAAATTGCTTGTAGCGGAGGGCATCGAAATCAAAGGTGGAAAAGTTGACCTCGCCAGATATTTGTTTCGGTATTGAAACTTTTTATAAATACACGATTTTGCAGAGGATAGTTTGTGAAAAAAATGTGTGTCAAGCACAAGTTGAAAATTAGCGCGATTATCGCGGTTATGATGATAGTGATAGCTGGTGCGGCGTTTTTAGTATCAATACTCCAAGTTAAGGCGGAAGAAGGATGGCGAAGAAAAACAGAACTGAAAGTCGATTGTGTTTACTTCGTTGGCGCACAAGATGATAACACAGAAGACAACCTTTTTCCGATTATCGCTACGCTATATTTGACGCAGGAGCACAGGTTAGATTCCTGCAACATCAAAATTGTCGCGTACCTCATGCGTGAAAATCCAAAACTGGCGTTGGACAAAAACACGGTTGCGGTGGGAGTTATCGGCGGAGGCAAGACGAGGGAAATCGAAGTCAAGTTAATTGTTTCGAGTTTGGATATCTCGCACGACGTGGACTTCCTGATATTCGAGAATGATCTGCTTGTGATGCGCGGGAGTGGAAGCATCAGGGTGAGAAAAGTGGTCGTCGGTCCCGGAAACTACAGGTTTATGGTTGAAATCGGTAGAGTGGCAGACTTTACAAAGGTAGACAACAGCGCCTAGCCCTCATTCTTTGCTTATCGCACCAACGTACTTGTAGACGTGACTTGGCTTGCCCCGGCCACCCAAACCATTTGCCGCGAGCCTTGTTTGTTCGGTTGGCTGTACTAACCCCTGTTCAACGAGTTTCTGTACCGTGCGCCAGACCGTTGGTTTCGAGGCGCGCGTCTCTTTCATGAGCTGGGGTATGGTGAACTCCTTTAGCTCCATAATTTGCCCAACGATTTCGACATCTCTCACCGTCATGTCGTGGAGCCCGTGCTCAAGCAGGGTCGATGCCGCATCACCCCACATCCGACGATATCCTACCCAGACAGCAAGAGCGACAAGCCCCATCGAAATGCCGATGCTGGCAGCAATCGGAAAGACGTTAATAGGTTTTGTTTCGTGCACGAAAAATGATGTACCCGCAGCATCTTCCGCTTTTTCAGCTGTCCCCGCTTCTGCAAGCCGGTCGGCTGCAGGTGCAGGCGATGGAGCTCTGGCTTTTACGGTTAAGACGTACTGAGCGGGGCTTAGATTGTCATAGCTACCTGCGAGCAACGGTGCCATCTGTGCACTTGGGGAACTCAGAACCTGTATACCACCATAGTATCTAATGTTGTCAAAAGATACTACTTTCACTTTTTTATGCCATGGAACATCCGACCAAGAGAGTACGGCACCGCTTTCATTATTCTCACATGTTAGAACATAGGGATTTAATTTTTCTGCTTCCTCCACCGTCCGAGGAACAACGCGTTCAATCTGATTTTCTACCAGCATGTATACCTCTCGCTGTGCTGCGCCGTAGAAACCTCCCAACACGGCATAGGATGCGGCTATTGCACCGATTGCAACGCCCAAGGCGATAACTCCCCCCAGAACCCAGCGGCCCATCCCCTGCACCCGTTAAAGTATCATATTTGAAACTTAATAAATTATGTTTCTTTAACGAAACTTAATTTAAATCCGTAGATTTTCATATTTACACTCGGTGAGTGATGTGAAGAAAATAGTTTTGCCCTGCGTTCTCCTCATTTTGTTAGCCGGTGCCGGGGGTCTTCAAAAATCAGGGGTTTGCGAGCAGGAACAATTGAAAAGATTCTCGTCTTATGAGGAGTTAAAAAATTTCGTGGAGACGAATTTGGAGATCGCTACTTTTGACGCCTCGTGTTTTCCCGCACCAAGCATAAAATACCCCCGAGTAGACCGTCCGTTGACAGATCAAATTTCGTGGATCAGTTCCGCAGCCCCAGCACCTTTTGCAGGCATAACGCTCCTAGAGGCTAGAGCTGGCGATGCGGGGCGAGACTACGTGCGCTACGTTATTACCAAGAATGCAGAGACAGGCACTTCAGGAGATTACTCAACGACAAATACCCAAGTAGAGGGGATTGATGAGGCGGATATCATAAAGACAGACGGAAAATTCATCTACGTTGTCTCCGAGAACAGGGTGGTCATCGTTGACGCATATCCTGCCGAGAACGCTAGAGTCCTCTCCAAAATAGAAGTGGACTGGACCCCTATTGAGATTTTCATAAATGGAAACAAACTTGTCATCCTCGGAAGAAGGTCCAGTTATCCTGATGAAATGGCGTGGAGAATCGATCTCCCGCGCGTTCCTCCGCACCCAGGTTTACTTATCTCCTCACGCGTGTTCGTAAACGTTTACGATATCACAAACAAGGAAAACCCCACCTTGGTGAGGGATATCTCGCTTAAGGGCGATTACTTCAGTTCGAGGATGATAGGGGGCTATGTTTATGTGGTGGTAAACGCCCCCCTGAACTACTCCAATGGTGAAATAGAATTACCTAAAATCTCTTCAAATGGCGGAGTTAAAACTGTTCAAGCCACCGAAATTTATCACTTCGATACTTTTGATTCCTCCTACAAGTTTACGATTGTTCTATCGATAGATTTGTTGCGCGACGATGGGGGGTGGTCGAGCGAAGTGTTCCTCATGGGTACAACGCAGAACATCTACGTTTCTCCAAACAACATCTACGTGGCATGCACAAAAGGACTTGATGTGCCGCGCTACTGGGGCACGCTTCTTGACAATGTCATGGAAATCCTGCCTGATAACGTGCGCAGCGAGATAAACAGGGTGGAGAGCTCCGGTCTAAACCTCGGGGAGAAGGCACGGGAAACAAAAACAATCATGAGAAAATATTATGAAAATTTGAGCTATGAAGAAAAATGGAATTTTCGGGGAGAATTCGGACGAAAAGTAAGCGATGTTAAAGCAAAGATGAGCCGAGAGAAAACGATTATTCACCGAATTTCTATATCTGGCGGGGAAATCAAGTGCAAGTGCACAGGAGAAGTACCTGGGCGCGTTCTGAACCAATTTTCCATGGATGAATACCAAGGATATTTCCGAGTAGCAACCACAACGGGCTGGGACATGTGGGCCCGAAACAACGTTTACATCCTTGATGGGGGCCTTAACATCGTTGGGAGATTGGAGAACCTCGCCCCTACCGAAAGAATTTACTCCGCGAGATTCTTGGGGGATAAAGCTTACCTAGTAACCTTCAGGAGGGTTGACCCATTTTTCGTGTTGGACCTAAGCGACCCTCGCAACCCAAAAGTTCTGGGGGAATTGAAGATCCCCGGTTACTCCGACTACCTGCACCCGTATGATGAAACTCACATAATCGGCGTGGGCAGGGACGCCGGTGTGAAAATAGCCCTCTTCGATGTGAGCGACCCTAAGAACCCGAAGGAAATCTCAAAATACGAGGTAGGCAGCTGGGGGACCTATTCATACGCGTTGGGCAATCACAAGGCATTTCTTTTCAGTAGGTCAAAGAGCCTCTTGGTAATGCCCATCGGAGGGTACTGGGGCCAAGATGCTTACGTGTTTCACATCTCCGTGGATAACGGCATCGTGCTCAAAGGAACCGTATCTCATCTGGAGAACGATGCATACACATGGAGCAGTTACCGATATTACCGCAGCTACTCCATCAAAAGATCGCTCTACATTGGAAACGTGCTTTACACCATCTCAGACGGTTTAGTAAAAATGAACAACCTGGCGGATTTGAGCGCGATAAACAGCGTTAAATTGCCATCATCGGTCAAATGGCCACCAATCTATTACCATCCGATGATTGAATAGACCACCTGCATATCTTCATCTGAGCAGGTAATCCGTCTTCGACAAATCCTTCAGCCGCTCGACCGCCTTGATTTCGCGCATCACCTCGAGCACCGCCTCCGGCACGAGCTCCTCCCAGCGCTTGCCCCTGATCATGCGGTCTCGAATTTCAGTCCCCCAGTACTCCTTACGCTTGAACATCGGTGGGGTCTTCGTCTCGAAGCCGGCCTCCTTAAACAGCCGCCTAACCAGCGGGTTGCCCGAGTAGACAATTTCAAAGGGCGGGGAGAGCGAGGTGACGTGCGACACCCAAATAGCGTTGTTGTTGACATCAGGGATTGGGATGATGTGCACGCGCGAGAGGTCAACTCTCGCCTCGGCCAACGCCTTGCTTATCATCAGCACCCGCTCGCCAGCCGTAAAGGGGTTTTCGAGCGTGTGGCTCTCCTGCGCGCTCCCCACGACGACGATTAATTCATCCACCTCGCGGAGGATCTGCTTGAAGACCTCGACATGCCCTCTGTGAGGTGGTTGAAAGCGCCCGATTATTATGCCGCGTTTGACCATTTTATCCACCACTTAGAATCATTTCTTCTTCGTCTGCTCATACTCCATATATTTCATCACCAAAGCAGGGTTCTCCTTCGACAGATTGCTTAAAACCGCAGCCCTGATTTCGCTCGTCGGAATCTTATCCCGCACGTTTTTCGCCACTTCATTTGCAACCCTCTCCGCTACTTCTTTGGTGGCCCCCGCGTTGATGCAAGATTTCACAATTTTTTCTCTTTGGAACGGCTCGAGTGCACCACTCTTCTTGGTGACTTGAATTTCCACCGACCCACCTCTATTTTGAATCGGTTTTTAGGACTTAAGCTTTTTCAACAAAAAACAGCAGTAGTATCGGGGGCGAAAGCATGCAAATGACTGAAGCCAAACGCGGTAGAGCGACGCCAGAAATGGAAGCTGTTGCGCGTGACGAGGGCAAATCCGCAGAGCTGATAATCAGAGCGCTCGCCGCGGGGCGCCTGATAATCCCTAGGAACGTCAAGCGCGAGGGCGTTGAGGTCAGGGGCATAGGCGAAGGATTGCGGACTAAGGTCAACGCTAACGTCGGTACTTCACCCGACTACGCAAACATCGATGAGGAGGTGGAAAAGGCAAAGATCGCGGTAAAGTACGGTGCGGACAGCGTTATGGACTTGAGCGTTGGTGGGGACATCGACGAAGTCAGGCGGCGCATCCTCCGCGCCGTCAAAGTGCCGATCGGAACCGTGCCAATCTACCAAGCAGGGATTGAGGCGGCGGAACGGGGTAGCGTTGTGGACATGAGTTCTGATGATATTTTCAACGCCATTCGAAGGCACGCCGAAGACGGCGTGGATTTCGTCACCGTGCACTGCGGCGTAACCAGGGCGGCAGTCGATGCTCTGAGGCGGAGCGGCAGGCTGCTCGATGTAGTGAGTCGAGGCGGTTCTTTCCTTGCAGCCTGGATAATCCATAACGGGAGGGAGAACCCATTGTATAGCGAGTTCGATTATCTGCTAGAGCTGGCGCGAGAGTTCGATCTAACGCTAAGTTTGGGAGACGGGATGCGCCCCGGCTGTCTCACGGACGCTTCCGATGTAGCCCAGTTTCAGGAGCTACTAACGCTCGGTGAACTCGTGGAGCGAGCTTGGGCAAAGGACGTGCAAGTTATGGTCGAGGGGCCTGGACACTTGCCGCTTGATCACATCGAAGCAAACGTCAGACTCGAAAAGACTATTTGCAAGGGGGCGCCGTTTTACGTTTTAGGCCCAATCGTCACAGACATCGCCCCAGGTTATGACCACGTAACTTCGGGGATAGGAGGCGCCCTCTCTGCAGCGTTTGGCGCAGATTTTCTGTGTGTAGTAACACCATCCGAGCATCTAGCGCTTCCCACGGTGGACGATGTCAAGGAAGGAGTAATCGCGGCAAGAATTGCGGCTCATGCTGCTGACATCGTTAAACTTAGTGAAAAAGCGTTTGAACGGGATTCAGAGATGGCAAAAGCGCGGGCATCGTTAAATTGGGAAAAACAATTTAAGCTGGCGATAGACCCGGAGAAAGCTAGGAGGCTTCATGAGCGGAGCCCAAGCAAGGAAGAATCCTGCTCGATGTGCGGGAAGTATTGTCCGATAAAACTCTTGGCCAAGTTTATGAAGAAGCCTGAACCGCGCAGGACTCGATGCTGGTAGGGAAGTTTTGGGGAGGCAAAAGTCTTGTGACTGCATCAACAACTTTTTTCGTTTAGCGATATTCCAAGGCAGTATTTTAAGGACCGAGCCACAGTAGCTAAAGGGGCACAACCATAAAGCTTTTCACAGTCGGACCGGTCGCCTGCAGGCCGGAAGTCCTTGCCGAGATGGGGCGGCAGATGTTCAGCCACCGCAGCAAGGAGTACAAGGAGCTGCACCAGCAGACCGTTCAAAGGCTGCAAAAGTTTCTCGAGACCGAGAACAATGTCTTCCTCTCCCCGAGCTCTGGCTCCGGTGTTATGGAAGCCACCGTTCGAAACTGCGTCGAGCGGAAAATGCTGTGTTGCATCACCGGGGAATTCGGAAAGCGTTACGCCGAAGTGGGAGAGTCGAACGGAAAAATCGTCGAGCGGCTCGAGGCAGAGCTGGGCAAGCCAATAACCCAAGAATCTCTCGACGAAAAACTTTCTTCGGTCCCGGATGTCGAGGCCGTTGCGATAACCTACAACGAGACGAGCGTGGGCCTTCTAAACCCATTGCCCAAACTCGCTAAAGTGGTCAAGAAGCACGGAAAGCTCCTCTTCGTCGACGCGGTGAGCGCGATGGGCGGCGTTGAGCTCAAGGTCGATGAATGGAAGATAGATGTCTGCTTCGCGAGCTCTCAGAAGTGCTTCGGGGTCCCGCCTGGGCTGGCCGTGGCGAACGTCAGCGAGGAGGCGCTGGAGCGGTCGGCGCGGGCAAAGAACAAGGGGTGGTATTTCGACTTCAAGCTGTACGAGAAATATCAGGAAAAAGAGAGCGGCACCCACATGACCCCGCCCATACCACAGATTTTGGCCCTGAACAAGGAGCTGGAGCTGATCGAGGCCGAAGGCGGGAAGCATAAGCGTCTCAAGTTCTGTTTCAAGAGGATGCAAAAAATCAAGGAAGGGGTCGAGGGCTTAGGCCTTTCCCTCTTCCCTCAACGAGGATACGAGAGCCCGACCGTAGCATGCGTGAACGCCCCCAGAGGGATAAGCGGCCCAGAAGTGTACGAGCGGATGCGCGGACGCGGCTTCGAGCTGGCAAAGGGTTACGGCGAGCTGAAGGAGCGAACCTTTAGAATTGGGAACATGGGGCACATCCGCCCCGAAGACATAGACGAGATGCTTCGGACCTTGGGTGAAGTATTGAGGTGACAGGAAAGTCTGCGGGAACTATGGTATCGCCGTGACGTAGACCATTAGATAGGCCCCATCGGAAATCCTGACAACTGCAGGGTCCTTAACTACCAAGCCTTCTTTGCCGGTGGTCGTGTCTACGGCCAAACGGGTGCCAGAATCTGCAGTCCAAGTCACACCATCAGTTGTGGAGAATGAATTTATTGCTTGAATGTCCTCAAGTCCAGCCGTAAATGTGTGGCCCCTGTACCCTCTCGGAGCGGCGATACCGTTGGCAAACATTTGTTTCACAACGTCCTTCTCGAATGTCTTGGTCCCAACCAAGGTGAAGCTGGTTCCATCAGTTGATGTGGCATGCCAGTTGACGCATAGCCCCTCCGTCGGCGCCCCCGCGAAGAGGTGCCATGTCGTGCCGATTAAGAGGGTTGACGGGTCCAGAACCATCTTGCCAGGCCTAGAAAAGGCAACCCCCTTCATCGTGAAGTTAATCCCATCAGTCCCCTCAGCATAGTAAGTTCTGGGGCCTTGCCCATCATGTGGGTCAGATGTGAGGAAAAATCCTGAAAATGCCATCTGGCAGAATTTGGACATCGGGGTCCACGGGAGACGCCCACCCCGCACCAAAACCTGAAAGATTTACTTTCTTGCTTTTCTTCCGATATTTATGATTTAAAAACATAGATCTGATTGCCTTTCGAGAGGGGTTGCTAATCCGCTAGCGTGCCTGGGCGGCCTTAGGTCGTCTAGGCATTTTTGTTTTTGTTCGCTAAAAATCTCAGGGGGACAGCAGGCCACTCACGCCCATGCGGACTTGGCTCGATCCCACTTTGTGATTTCGCGGGGTCGGCGGGACTCGAACCCGCGCCTCCCCCTTTCGAGAGGGGCGCCCTATCCGCTGGGCTACGGCCCCTGCCTGCTGTCCCCCACGCCTTTGGGCAGGGGTTCTTTATAAGGGAGCAAAATTTCAGGATATCGTTATAAAGTTACATGAAAATCCTGTTCTGATGCAAATGGCGCTGACTCCGACCAAGCTCATCTGGATGGACGGCAAGCTAATCCCGTGGAAGAAGGCGAACGTGCACGTGCTCACCCACACCCTCCACTACGGGCTCGGGGTCTTCGAGGGCATCCGCTGCTACAAAACCGCAAAAGGCCCGGCAGTTTTCAGGCTCGGGGACCACATCCGCCGGCTCGAGAGCTCCGCCAAACTCGTGGGGATGAAGCTCCCTTACTCAGTAGACAAGCTCGTGCGTGCGACAAAAGAGACGATCAAGGCAAACCGAATTGAGGAGTGCTACATCCGCCCAATCGCGTTCTACGGCTACGGCGTGATGGGGCTCAATCCGAAGGGGGCGCCGGTCAACGTGGCGATCGCAGTTTGGCCGTGGGGCACATACCTCGGTGAAGAAAGCCTTAAGCGCGGTGTCAGGGTGAAGATCTCGCCTTGGCTTCGGATAGATCCGCGGATTTTGCCGCCGCAGGCGAAGCTCGTGGCGAACTACGCGAATTCGATCCTCGCGAAAGTGGATGCGCTGAAATCCGGCTTTGACGAGGCAATATTGTTGAATACCGAGGGGTTCATCGCTGAGGGGCCGGGGGAGAATGTTTTCATGGTAAGAAATGGTTTACTCACAACCCCCCCGCTCTCCGCAGGCGCACTCGGCGGCATAACGCGCGACTCGATTATAAAAATCGCTAGGGATCAAATAATAAAGTTCGAGGAGCAGAACATCTCGCGCGAGCAGTTCTACGGGGCGGATGAGGCGTTTTTCACCGGCACCGCGGCGGAGGTGACGCCCATCAGGGAGGTGGACGGCCGCACCATAGGCGACGGGAAGCGCGGCCCCATCACCGAGCGGCTCCAGCGCATATTTTTTGACGTCGTTCGCGGGGAAGTGCCGAAGTACGAGGCTTGGCTAGACCACGTTGGTGAGTAATTGCCAATTTTCCGCCGAAAGAAGCTCCAGGCTTTCACGCTGGGTCTCGACCCGATGATGGGGACGGTCGCCCCTGGGGAATCAGTTTCGGCGGTGGTCATAGTTAGACCATCGGGCCGCGAAACCACCGTCGTAAATCTATCGGCCAGCTCCGCGCTGGGGAAAGGACTTCCCACGGGCGTCAATGTCTCCTTTAATCCGCCGCTGGGGGTACCGCCTTTCAACTCGGCCATAAACGTTTCAGCTTCTCCCGAAATCACACCCGGCGCTTACCCGTTTCTGATCATCGGCACGGGCGAGGACATGAAGCTGATGGCAACCTACACGTTGATCGTACGCCCGGGAAAGCCCGCCACCGAAAAGCCCGTAGTTGAGGGCACCGGAGAAAAAGCCGGTGAAGACTAAGTTTTTTACGTCACAACCGGAACCGATTTTGTGGTCGCATGCGGCTAGGCAGGGATTTCACTAACTTGCTTTACTTTGAGTACCTTAGCGAGGAGGACAAGCGCAAGCTGGCGGCGGGCGAAATCTCAGTTGCGGACATGGACGCGGCGGTGCAGGTGGTCGCAAAGGCAGACATCGCGAGGCAGGTAAGCGCCGCCAAGGCTACGGGGCTCGATCACGTCGAGCTGGACGGAGCGGTGCCCAACCCCTATCTGGATTTCACCGGGGAGGCGAGGCGGGAGGCGAGGGATTTTGCGGCGAGGCACAGCATCACTCTTTCGTTGCATCTGCCGTACTCCTACGTCGGTGCGAGCATCTGTGCCCCAGATGAGTTTGACCGGCGGGCGGCGGTGGGGCTTCAAAGGCGCTACATCGAGTTCTCTGCGGATATCGGTTGTAAGTACTGCGTACTCCACCCGGGTGTGGCGCCGTTTTATCATGCGCGCGGCAAGTACCTCGAGCAGGTCAAAGCGGGCCTTCTCAAGAGTGTGTGCGAGCTCGGGGGGCTCGCGATGGCACGCGGCGTCGAACTTCACCTCGAGAACAACACCGCGTTCGACAACATCTTCACCGAGCCCCACGAGATATGTGAGGTGCTTGAGGGGGCGAGGGAGAGCGGGGTAAAGGTGCATTTCTGTTTTGACATCGGGCATTGGTTCACCCGCGCCGACACCGGCGGAGAGATCCCAAATCCACCTGAGAAAATCATCGAGGAAATCCCGAGCGGGTGGTTCAAAGAGCTCCACTTAAACGATTACATCCCCGGCAAGCGCATCTTCCACCCGCCGTTGCACGAGGAGGTTGGTCTGCTGAAGCGGGAGAACCTCGAGAGGTACGCCGAGCTCGTGGCGTGGAAGGGCGCCGAACTGGTAGTGGTGGAGACGGCGATCAAGACGAAGGAGCAGGTGCTTCAGCGCGAGGAAATCCTGCGAAAGGAGACGGAATACCTGAGAAGCATCTTCGGGTGAGTTCGTGCCAAACGTTTTCCTCATCGGTAGGCCTGGCTGCGGGAAATCTGCAGTATTTCGCATTATTGAGCAGGAGCTTCGCGCGCGCGGCTTCAAGGGGGAACTTGAACGCATAGACGATTTCCCCCTCCTCAAACACATTTTTGATACCGATGTTGAGTACAAGCGTCATCGCCCAGCCCCTGGAGGAGGGGTGAAAGTCACGGACGGCACCGTTTGGGACGATCTCGCGAAGGGGCTCAGCGATCAAGCGCTCAAATTGCAGTCACCAGATAGGTTGCTTTTCATCGAGTTCTCGCGTGACGATTATCGACGGGCATTCAAAAACTTCGATCCTAAGTTGATATGTAGATCACTCATCGTTTACATCGACTGCCCATGGGACGTGTGTTGGGAGCGAAACGTCAGGCGGGCCAAGCTGGAAAAAGGACTGGATGCACACTTGGTTTCAAAAGAGGAGATGGAAATCACTTATAAGTATGATGATCACGAGGAGCTCCCAAAACACGTTGACGCATCAATACTTGTGGTGAGGAACGATTCCGATGACCTCGGGGAGCTGCGAGGGGAACTCCGAGAAGTTGTTGAAAAGCTTAGAGGAATTGTAGCGAAGTAGTAAAATTCTAAGCCTACTGCAATAAAAAATTGTTTTTACAGTTTAATGCTTAAGTCAATTGGGGACCCATGGGCAAGCTTACATTTGAGCCGATTTGGTTTGACTCTTTAGGCGCGAAAAGTATGTGTACCCTAGTCCGTACTCCCGATGTCAGCGTTCTCATCGACTCCGGGGCGGCGGTGATGCAGCCGAGCTTTCCGGCACCATGGGCAAAGAAACTCTACTGGCTAGCGCGCGCGGAGCTGGCGATCAAACAGGTGGCCAAGCGCGCCGATGTCGTGATAATCTCGCACTACCACTACGACCACTTCACCGACTTCGACCGCGGGCTCTACGAGGGCAAGCTCCTGCTTGTGAAGAACCCCAACAACTACATCAACGACTCCCAGCGCGGGCGGGCGGAGAGCTTCTTTGATACCCTTTGTCGGGAGTTTGGCGGTGTTGGCCTCGAGGATGTAACGCATGAGCGAAAGCCAAAGCGATACGGCAACCCACTCGACGACATCCCTCGCGCCAGAGACAAGGACTTCGGCGACTACAACCGACGGCGGAAGCAGTTATTCAAGCTCGGGATGAAGTGGTTCAACAACCGCGTTAAAAACTGGAATTCTTCGCGAGAGATACCGGAACTCAAATTCAAGGGTGTCGAGGTGAGGTTCCCCGAGGGTAATGAATTCAATTTCGGGCGCACCAAACTGAGATTTACCCCCCCGATGTTTCACGGAATCGAGTTTTCCCGCGTGGGCTGGGTGTTTGCGACAGTTATCGAATGTGGGAAAGAAAAGTTCATCCACTCTTCCGATCTAAGCGGTATTTATATAGAAGATTATGCTGAGTGGTTGACCCGAGAAGACCCGACTGTGTTGATATTAGATGGCCCGCCCACGTACATGAAGTTCATGCTCATCCGAATTAACTTGGATAGGTGCATCGAAAACACGTGCGAGGTAATAAAACGATCCAAGAACCTTAAGCTAGTGATTTACGACCACCACCTGCTCAGGGAAAAGAAGTATAGGGAAAGAACTCGCAGGGTGTGGGAAACCGCCAGCAGAAAAGGTGTGAGGATTATGACAGCCGCAGAGTATCTCGGTAAAAGGGCCGTGATTGACGCATTGGATGGTTAGCTGGGGGAGCTAGTTTTGACATGGGGTGAGCTTTTAGGCCTCATAGGCGGCGGGCTTATAACCATTGGATTCATTCCACAGGTTCTCCGCGTCTTCAGGCTCAAAAGCGCATACGAGATAAGTCTCCCCTTCACATCCCTTTTTCTGTTGGGTGCCACATGCTGGCTGGTTTATGGGGTCTCGCTTGGGCTGATGGCGGTGGTTTTGTGGAACGGCATAGCGATTGCTTTTTTGGTAGTGCTCCTCTGTGCCAAGCTAAAGTACGGTATGAAAAAGAGGAAGTGATTGTAACCGTTCATTTTGCGTAAAATTTACGTTGATCAAAACCAAACAAAATCCGGGAACATGGGCGATATCCCAAACCTAAAGCGACCGTGGATCAGGAAAGCCTTGCTTTACGATAAACTGGGTGAAGGAAAGGTAAAGTGTAACACCTGCGAGAGGCGCTGCGTTATCTCGCCAAGTAAGCTGGGTTTTTGTAAAACCAGACAAAACATAGATGGCGAACTCTACACCCTGCAGTACGGCCTCTCGAGCGGGATTTCAGCCAACCCTATGGAGAAAAAGCCCTTCTATCACTTTTGGCCGGGTAGCTATGCTTTAACGGTCGGGAGCTGGTCCTGCAACAGCTCATGTCCTTGGTGCCAAAACTTCCACATAAGCAAATTTTCACCAGACCCAGCCCGGAGCGAATACATAGCTCCAGAAAAATTCGTGGAGCTCGTAGAAAAATATAGATGTCAATCCACGAGCATATCGTTCAACGAGCCAACTCTATCGCTTGAATGGTCACTAGATGTCTTCAAGCTCGCGCGCGGGAAAGGTTTTTGCAATACATTCGTCACAAACGGTTATATGACCCTTGAAGCGCTCCGGAGGCTTCGCGATGCAGGTTTGGATGCCATCAACATTGATGTCAAGGGCGGTGCCGAAGCTGTTCGTAAATATTGTGGTTTGGATGTTGAAGTGGTTTGGAGAAACGTCCGCGAATCGAAAAAACTCGGTATGCATGTCGAAGTGGTCAACCTAGTTATCTCAAGCGTGAATGACCGAGAAGAACAGCTCAGGGAACTCGCCAAAAGACACTTGCGAGAGGCTGGCGAGGAAATCCCGCTGCACTTCACCGCTTACTACCCGGCCTACAAGTTCAACGCGCCCCCCACACCGGTGCGAACGCTCGAGCGGGCACACGACATAGCTGTGTCCGAGGGGCTTGAATTCGTTTACATAGGCAACGTGCCTGGACACCCCTACGAGAACACCTACTGCCCGGGGTGCGGGCGCATGCTCATCGAGCGCTTCGGGCTCGAGTTCGTCAAAGCCGCTCTGGAGGACAACAAGTGCCAGAGCTGCGGGTGCGAGGCCTCCATCGTGGGGAAAATTCGGAAAGCCGGCCGAGCAATTTAGATTTTCGCCGGCTTGTGCTTCATCGCGATGTTGCAAGCGCCTTCGGTCGTCACCGCGCACGGGCCAACGGGGTGCTCGGGGGTACACACCCTGCCGAAGAGCGGGCATTCATGCGGGTAGATTAGCCCCCTCAGGACCTCGCCGCACCTGCAGCCCTTCGTGAAATCTGCAGCCTCCATCGCGCGGATGTCGTGCTTCTTCCTAGCATCGTAGCGTTCAAATTCGGGCTTGAGTTCGAGCGCTGAGCTGGGGATGACTGGAAAACCGCGCCACTTCTTGTCGACCACCCTGAACACCTGCGCCATCTTCTGCTGCGCCAGCGCGTTGCCATCCCGCCTCACTGAGCGGGTGTACTCGATCTCGACCTCCCGCCGCCCCTCCATGAGCTGTTTGAGCAGCATCCAAATCCCAAGCAGCACGTCGATTGGCTCAAAGCCGGCGATTACCTGGGGCACCCTGAACCGCTTAGAAAGGGGCTCGTAGGGCCTGCTGCCTATGATGGTTGAAACATGACCCGGGCAGATGAACCCGTCGAGTGCCGTTTCCCCAGATGCGAGCAGGAACCCCATCGCGGGAGGTATCAGGCGGTGGCATGTGAGCAGGCTGAAGTTTTTGGGGGGCTCTCGTAGAACCTCGGCAGCCGTCGTCGGAGCGGTGGTTTCGAAGCCTATCGCCACGTGCACGACCTCCCGCCCGGGGTTTCGACGTGCCACTTCGACCGCGTCCGCGGCGCCGTAGACGATACGAACGTCGGCGCCGTCGGTTTTTGCTTCCGCCAGCGAACCCTTAGGTCCGGGCACGCGGAACATATCGCCAAAAGTCGTGATGAAGGTCCCGCGTCTGGCGAGCTCGACGGCTTCACCTATTTCGGTTGCGGCGGTCACGCATACCGGGCAACCTGGGCCGCTGATGACCTCGATCCAGTCGGGTAGAAGCGATCTGAGCCCGTACTTGGTTATCGTCACCTCGTGCGACCCGCAGACGTGCATAAACTTCACCCTTCGCCCTGGGTCGAGCTTGCGAATTCCCTGCAAAACTTTTGTAGCCAAGTCGCGTTCCCGGTACATGTCTTGAATGGCAAGTGCGCCGGCCATTTTGGCACCGTATGTTTTAATACGCCGCCGCGCCTATAATTATCGAGGGGTTGATCTGCGTATCCTAGCTGTCTCGGACTTTCACGGGCAGCCGAACGCCAATGAGAACCTGCTGAAGTTCCTTGAACGTGGCTACGATTGCGTGCTTTTGATCGGAGACCTCACGAATTTTGGCCCGATGAGCGCCGCCGAAGACCTGCTCAACCGGGTCAAAGCGGTCGGTGCACCAACCTTAGCGGTACCCGGGAACTGTGATCCCAAGCAGATCCTCGAGGTCCTGGACAAGCACGGCGTGAACCTGCACGCCAGGTGCGTTGAGCTGGGCGGTATCAGCTTCGTCGGCCTCGGCGGCTCTAATCTCACCCCGTTCAATACCCCCTTCGAGCTCCAAGAGACGGAGATCCAAGAAGAGCTGGAAAAGCTGGCGCGGGCGGCTGGCGACAGCATGGTACTCGTCACCCACGCACCGCCCTTCGACACCCGTGTCGATCTGATAAGCGCGGGTTCGCACGTCGGCAGCAAGAGCATCCGGCAGTTCATTGAGCAAAGGCAACCGTTGGTGGCGATCTGCGCCCACGTCCACGAGGCGCGCAACACCGACAAGCTCGGCAGGACCCTCATCGTAAACCCGGGGCCGGTGAGCAGGGGGTTCGCGGCGGAGATCGAGGTGGCGAGCGGCGTCTCAGCTAAGCTACTCGGCCCGTGAATTCAGCGAGTTGTGTACAGGTGCCGGAGAACCCACGCCCGCAATAGTTAAACCATAAACCACACAGGTAGAATTATTAGGGGTTGTAGCGGTGATAGAGAGGGTACCGGGCTTCAACGAGCTCGCGCGTTTGGCGACCAAGTTCTACCAGCAGCGTTTGATTAACGATGTGAAAAGCGACGGCAGGGTTCCGAAGCACGTGGGGATCATCTTGGACGGCAACCGGAGGTTCGCGCGAGAGGCAGGCATGCCAACTTGGGCCGGCCATGCCTCAGGGGCGGAAAAACTCGAGGAGGTTTTGGAGTGGTGCAGGGAGGTTGGCATTAAACACGTGACGGTTTACGCGTTTTCAACCGAAAACTTCGGCCGCCCCCGAGAGGAGGTTGAGGCGCTAATGGACATGTTTGCCGAAAAATTCAAAAAAATTGCCCGGGACGGGCGCGTCCGCAGGCACAAGATCAGGGTGCGGGTGATAGGGGATCGTAGCAACCTCCCCAAGCGCGTAATCGATGCAATCGGCGAGGCTGAGGGCGCTACCAGCGGTTACGACGGGTTCTCCCTCAACATCGCGGTGGGTTACGGGGGGAGGGCCGAGCTCGTCGACGCGATCCGAAAGGTGTGCGAGAGAGTCGAGCGTGGCGAGCTAAAGCCCGAGGAGGTGGATGAGCAGTTGATCGCCAGCCACCTCTACACCGCCGGCACCCCGGATCCAGATTTGATCATCCGGACGAGCGGCGAGGAGCGCCTGAGCGGTTTCCTGCTCTGGCAATCTGCGTACAGCGAGCTCTACTTCTGCGAGGCCCACTGGCCGTCGTTTAGCAAGATGGATTTCCTGCGCGCGATACGAACCTACCAGAGCCGCGAGCGACGTTTCGGGAGGTAATGACTTGAAGGCAGAGATTGCGGTCATCGGCGGCTCGGGCGTCTACGTGCTCGACCTGCTCAACCCGCAGGTGACGGTAGTCGACACCCCCTACGGAAAGTCGCCCGAGGTGGTGGTGGGGGAGCTCGGGGGGCGGGGGCTGGCTTTCCTCCCGCGCCACGGCAAGGGCCACACCGTGCCCCCCCACTTGGTCAACTACCGCGCGAACCTCTGGGCTTTGAAAGAGCTCGGCGTCACCAGGGTGCTCGCGACCACTGCGGCGGGCTCGCTCAACCCCCGCATGCGCCCCGGCGAGCTCGTGCTCCTCGATCAGTTCATCGACTTCACCAAGCGCCGGCCGGTGACATTTTATGAGGGTGAGGGCGGGGTGGTGCATGTGGATGTTACCCAGCCCTACTGCCCGGAACTCCGTGGGCTACTAATCAAAACAGCCCAGGGGCTCAAGCTGAGGCTACACCCCCGCGGCACCTACGGTTGCACCGAGGGGCCGCGCTTCGAAACGGCCGCTGAAATCAGGATGATGCACCGCCTGGGATGCGATCTCGTCGGGATGACGAACGTGCCCGAGTGCACCCTGGCGAGGGAGTTGAGTATGTGCTACGCCGCGGTTTCTGTCGTCACAAACTTCGCGGCGGGTATCTCCAAGGTGAAGCTGACCCACGCTGAGGTCGCTGAGCTCATGGCAGCCAACATCGAGCGGGTGAAAAAGCTGGTGGTCGCGGCAATCCGTCGAATCCCGAGGGCCCGCGGCTGCGCTTGCGAGAGGGCGCTCGAGGGCGCGCGCGTCAGGGTTTGACCGGTACTAGGATGCTAAAGAGGCACGCAGTAGCCGACGCTTCTCCAAATTTTATGTTACATGTGTAACAGAAAAATTCAATTTGAGGCCCTAGCTCTCGAACATCTCCTCGTAGTACTCTATCCCCTCCGCCTCGTACTCCCGCTCGACCGGCTTCTTCTTTTTCTTCTTCTCCACAATTACCGCGACCTCTTTCACTTCCTTCCCCTTCTCGCTGATCTTGTAGGCGGCTGGTTTCTTAAGCTTGGTTTTGCGGCCGCAGCGCTGGCAGACGAGCCACCTCGCACGCTTGATTTTCTTTGGTAAGAGCATCCCACCGCACTTCAAACAGAACTCCATACGACCACCAAAAGTTATTAAGATTTTTAGGGCGCGCGCTACTTATAAAGCTACCGCCTAGCCTTGGCTGCGTCTTTTTTGAGGGCCGGCGTCACCTAACTTTAGCCGCCACCCGCCGCACGCGCTCCTCCATGCTCCGTGGTCGGTCAAGGCGGTCGTCGATCCGCAGCGTGGTGAGCACACGCTTGCCCCCTGCCCTGATTACCGCCTCGTGCGCCGCCTTCGTTATCCTGAAGGCCGTTTCGAGGGCTGGCGCCTCAAAGACCGTGCCCATGGGATGAAGCTGGTACTTAACCCCGGCGTCTTTCACCACTTGCACCGCTAGGCTGATGTAGTCGCTCAGCCCCGTCTCACCCGTCCCGACCGGCAGGGTGACGAGTTCAGCGATTAGCAACTTCGCCACTTTCCACCCCATTAATTAATAGGAGGCAAATAATGTATCTGCGGTGGCGAGATGTACCTGCTACTCGGGTGCGGCGACGTCGGCCTCGCTGTGGCAAAGAAACTCAGGGAGAGCGGGGCGAGGGTGGCCGTGGTTGACAGCGATGCGAGTAGGATCAGGCTGCTCAAGGGTATGGGCTACGACGTCACCGAGGGGGATTTCTCCAGCCCCGACACGCTTCGCAGCGCGGGCATCGAGCTTGCTGAGGTCGTGCTGCTCCTGACTTCAAATTATCGCGCGACCGAACGCGCGCTCGTCACAATCGACTCGCTGAAGCGCCAGCTCGGCATAGACCCGGTCATCGTGGCGCGGGCCGAGGACGAATCCGATGTACCAGAGCTCAAAAAACTCGGGGCCGCCGAGGCGCTCCCGAGCTCACAGATTTTGGCGGGTTCCGTGTTCACGAAGGCGAGCGAGCTGGAGGCAATGATAAAGGAAAAAAAGCTCAGGGCCCTGCTCAAGGGGGTTCGCGGAAAGGTGGCAATAGTGCTTCAGACAAACCCCGACCCGGATGGCATAGCCTGTGGGATGGCGCTGAAGAAGTATGTGAAAACTTTTGGCCTCGACGCGGACATGATTTACAGCGGCACCATAGGGCACCAGCAAAATCGCGCGATGGTGAATCTCTTCGGCCTCGAGCTCATCCCCGCCGACAGGGTGAAGTTCGATGCGTACGCGGCACACGCGCTCGTCGATGTCGCAACGCACGCGAATTGTTCTCTGCCGAGGGAGATAGAGCCGACCGTTGTGATAGACCACCACCCCGTGCCCCTGAGCGAGGTCAAGGCGCGCTACCAAGACATCACCCTCATCGGCGCGGCTTCCACGCTTCTCACCAACTACCTCAGGTACGCGGGCATCGAGATCGACAGCCCGCTCGCCACGGCATTGGCGTTCGGAATCTCGCGCGACACCCTCCACTTCACGCGCGGGGCAACGCCTCCAGACTTCGATGCGTTTGAATACCTGCTGCCGAAGGTTAACCCGAGCGCGTTTACGGAGCTGCAGTACCCAACTTCTACCCCAGATACCCTCGGAGTCCTAGCGGATGCGATTAAAAACAGCGAGGTCAAAGGCGGGTACCTGGTCTCGAACGTCGGCGAGATCAAAGATAGGGACGCGCTCCCTCAGGCCGCAGACTACCTCCTCAGGCGCGAGGGCGTGACGACGACCCTGGTTTGCGGGATCGTCAGAGACACCGTCCACCTATCGGCGCGCACGAAGGACGCGAAGGTGCACATAGGGCAAGTGCTACAAGGCGCCTTCAGCAGCATGGGCTCGGCGGGCGGGCACGCGACGATGGCCGCGGGGCAGATACCACTGGGCGCGTTCGGGAGGCTCGACACCTCGAGCAAGCGCGACTTGAAGAAGATAAGCCGCAGCGTGGGGCACAAGTTCTGGGAAGCCGTGGGCGTTTACAAGCCCAGGAGGAGAAGGAAGGCCCCGCAGCCCGCGAGCGGCGTCAAACCGAGGCTGAAGGGCTAGTGATGGGATGGGCTACCTGCGGGCCGCGATGCGTGACCTGCTGACGCGGGAGGAGCTGGAGCTTTTACCGGCTGGCTTCGACCACATCGGCCACGTCGCCGTCGTAGCGCTGCCGCGGGGGTTGCTGCAGAGGGCTGGGGAGGTCGCACGGGCGCTGCTCCGCGTGAAGGGGGTGCGCACTGTGGCTCTTAGGACAGGCGGGGTGGCGGGCAGGCTGCGGGAGCCGCGGGTGGAGGTGATCGCCGGCGACCCCGTGACGGAGACGGTTCACAGGGAAAACACCTGCCTGTTCAAACTCGATGTGGCTCGCGTGATGTTCTCGCTCGGCAACGTCTTTGAGCGCGCGCGCGTCGCGAGGCTCGTGCGGCCCGGCGAGGTCGTCGTTGACGTGTTTGCGGGTATCGGGCAGTTCAGCATCCCAATAGCGAAGCACGCGAGGCCGGGCGAGGTCTACGCGATTGAGCTCAACCCCGTCGCTTACCGCTACCTTCGAGAGAACGTCCGCCTCAACCGGGTCGGGCACGTGGTTCGGCCGGTGCTCGGTGATTGCGCGCGGGTCGCCCCACGCGGGGTGGCGGATCGCGTTGTGATAGGGATGCTGCACGTGACGCACGAGTACCTGCCCCTCGCGCTGCGGGTGCTGAAGCCGGGCGGAGGGGTGATCCACTACCACGAGAGTGTGCCGAGCAAGCTGCGGTTCGAGCGGCCGGTCAAGCGCATCCTCGAGGCAGCTAGCGGGCGGGGGGTTGAGATCTTGGGTGAGCGCGTGGTCAAGCGCTACGCCCCGGGGGTCGATCACATCGTCATCGATGCAAAAATCGGGCCAGCCGAGCACGAATCGCAAAAGAATTTTACTGTTACATATGTAACATAAAAATTAAGCGGAGGAGATTTCGGTGGGCGCGAGCCGAGCGCATAGCCACAGATTCTCAAAGCCGCACGAGCTCCAGGAAGCGCCCCCCGATTTTCTTGAAGGTGAGCCAGCGTACCAACGGGCGTGGAAGCCCAGTCTGCTCCTGGAGCTGGTCTCGGAGGGTGGCGAGCCGCTTGCCGCCCGGCGGAATTCGCTTTACCAAGCGAGCCGCGAGCCTGAGTTTCTTGAGCAGGGTGCGGTGATCGCCAGCCTGCGCGCATAGCACCTCGTACCCGGACCAGCCCCTCCGCTTGACGAGGATGTGGTTGATGAGCTCCAAGCTCCCCTCAAAATCCCGCGCCCCCGCCGCGAAGCTTGGGAGCGCAAACCACAGCCGCTCGGGCGGGATGCTAGCTCGCTTGGCGGTGAGGAGCTTGCTCACGATTGGCCACCAGTCGGCCTTCGTCTCAACCTCGAACGCCTCCCGCCTGTCGAGGTCGACGATGTCGTAACGCCGCTGCTTGAGTAGCGTATCGCGGTGTTCGGTGGCCACGTTCTTCCTGCCTTTGCCCGCAAGCCACCGCTTCACCACCTCGCACATCTCCCCGTGGTCCCAGCCCCACTCGTAGTACGCCTTATAAGCCATTCGCGCCCCACCTAACTTTGATCGGAGGGGTTATAGGGGTGCCAAGATGCTCCGTGGGCGGATTGATAGGCGGCAGATGGAACGGGCGATGCGTCAGATGGGGATAAAGACGACCGAGCTCGAGGGTGTGCGCGAGGTCGTGATAAAGCTTTCGGACAGAGAAATCGTGCTACCAAATGCGCAGGTAACGCTAACCGAGATGCGGGGGGAGCGCAGCTACCAGGTGAGCGGGGAGGAGTTCGAGCGCAGGCCAGAGCCCGAAATAGCTGAGGATGACATCAAATTAGTGATGGAGCAGGCGGGCGTCGACCGGGAGGCAGCGATGAAGGTGCTGAAGGAAACAGGTGGCAACATCGCGGCCGCAATTTTGAAGCTCAAGCCCAAGTAGCCAACTTGCACGCCGACCGTCTGCGGCGCGCACTTCACATCCATGCATACTTCGAGTCGCGCAACCGCTTTTTTTTACTGTTACATATGTAACATAAAATTCGAGTTTACTGATACGCGCGTAAC
>DYFS01000012.1 GCA_020725055.1 Candidatus Hadarchaeum sp.
GGGCTCCCCGATGTAGCCTTCATCAAGCTCAAAATCGCGAGTGGGGTGATGCCACACCTGACCCGCGACCGCCTCGAGGAGCTCGCAGGGAAATTCGGCAAGCTTGAGGAAGTGAAATTCATCGCGACCTCGGTTGAATCAGCGGAGTTCATCGCGATGACTGCGACGAACGACAGGCGCCGGACGAACGAGATAGCAAAACAGATGGAGCAGAGCGGTGGTATTGAGTCGATAGACGTGGTGAGATTTTCGGATATCCTCAAGGGTCACTTCCCGCTCTAAAAAAGTGTGTCATAAAAAATGGGATACCAAGCGACTAAACACCTGCTTTAATCATGCCGAATACGATGTAGGCCACCGTGAAGACGAGCGCCGTCAAGAGCGCGGATTTCCCAGCCGTCATCCAGAACTCCAGTTTGTCCCCGCCAGCCCGAATCGTCGCGATGTACCGCGCTATCACCAAAGCCAAAGCAACCGCGGCCAGCCCCATCAAAAGCTTCAGCACGGCGAGCTCCCTTGCCTCCATCGCCCCAAACAAGAAAGGTAGACCAGCCAACCCCGCGCCACCGGCCTGCGCAGCAGTGGTGAGGCTGATGCCCGACATGAACTCCATCACCCAAATCGACATCGCACAAACCACCGGCAGGAGCAGGATCGCAACGAGCCAGAGGTTGCCGACAGCCTCGTCTATTTTCTCCTTGAAGCGAGATTCGACGCGGTGAAGCGTGCCCAAGAACTCCGCTGCCATCATGCAGGCCCGACCGGCGGCTGCCTCGCTCCCCCTGCGAATCCTGGAGATAATGTCGAGGAAGCCCGCCACGAGTGGGTTGTAGATACGCCTCGCGCCGCCGTGTTCGAAGAGCGCGCGGTGCAGGTCAACCCCGAAGCGATCCATCGTCGCGCTCGTGTGCTTCAGCTGCTCCGAGAGGGGGGAGCCCGCCATGAGTTCTGCCGCCTCACCCATTGCCTGCTTCATGGGTTTGCCGTCGATGACGCGCGAGCCGATGGTGTTCATAGCCACCTCCCAATCCGCGAGTTTTCGGCGCTCCTCCTCGCGCAACCTCGCGCGCTCGGCCGAATAGAGGTAGGCGTACACGGTTATCGCCGCCGCAACCGCCCAGACCAGCCATAGGGTGGTAAAGCTTAGGGCAACGTCGCCGAGGATGCCCGAGGTGAAGCCAAGGAGGTAGAGCACCCCCGGCCATGCGAGGGCGATGAAGACCACAGTCGGCGGCAGCCAAATCGGCACTAGCTTACCGAGAAGTCTCGCTTTGCCCGGTGGGGGCAATCTTGGATCCTCAGCGGGGATCTCGGGCGGCGGGAGGGTCACGGGGCGACGTTTGCCCATGCAGGTGGTGAACAGGAAGAATGCAGCCACCAATGCCGCGATTACCAGCACGAAGAATTTCAGGTCCAAAAGGTTCATACCTATCATCCCAAAAACCGGCGAGAGGCCTATCGCACCCACCACGGCGAGCGAGCCAAACACCAAAAAAGCCATCGTCGGCATCACCAGCGCGCTCAAGCGCTTGCCGAGTTGTTGCTCTGTGCTCTCGAGAACCCTCTCGGGCGCTTTGGCTATGTCTGCCAGACGGGCCGCTTCCTCCCGCGCGCCCGATGAGCGCAGGATATCGAAGATCGCACGACGCGTGCCCTCGTCGACTTCACTCCACTCGTGCGCGAGGACCGTGAGCAGGTGGCGGACCGTCTCGTAACGCCTCTTCTCATCGAGCTCGAGCAGGCCCCGCTGCATGTCCTCCGCGAGTTTCCCCTTACCGACATCAGCCGCGTATATCGTCGCCCCGCGCAAATCTGGGCGGTGGTAAAGGGCAAAGCTGAGTAGCATGATGGTGTTTATCGCCTGGCTTTGGGCTTCGCTCCTCCTCACGGCGGCCGTGAACGAAGGGTAGGTCTGAAATACCGCGATGAACAACCCGGCGAGCAAAAGGCCAAGCAGAGGGAGATAGAGCAGGGCCAGCATGTCAACGCCGAGGGAGCCGAGTGCAAGCCATCCGACAAAGCACGGCAGGGTCGGCAGCAGGAGCAGCGCGAGAAAGCCAGCCCACCACTCGCCCGGCCTCACGCGGAGTCCCGCCTGCCTGAGGGTCTTGAGCGTTGCCTCGGTCAACCCCATGTTTTTCGTGAGCCCGCTCAAAGCCCGAGCTGCAAACTTGCAAAAGCGCTCGTAGACGCCGGGCGGACGCTCAGCTCTCGCCATGCGTTCCAAAATCGTTCGAACGTCCCGCGGTACCGGGAAGCGCTCGTCAAGCTCTATCGGCTCTTCAACCACTCTTGCCAGCCCCTCAAAACTTGCTCGTAATCTGGCGCGCCCTGCTTAACCAGGGAGAGATATGCGTCGTAAGCCCTGCTGACAAAGGGGAGTTCGAGGCAGCCCGCATCGCCTCCTCGCCTCGCTAGCGCGAGTAAATCCGACTTCATGCGCGCCTCTGCGAGGATCGCAGCGATGAAATCTCGTTCATCCACAGCAAGTTTCTTGCATGCAGCCGGAATGACGCTACTCCCACCACGCCCCGGTGGGAGGAACTCGAGCTTCTCGCTCGCGGCTGTCACGTCGACCTTTGACAGATCTTTCGAGTTAAGCTTCTCGAGCAACCTTCGATCGCCGCGCAGGAAATTCTTGGGTGCCAGCACATCGCGCTTGCGGTCGTCCGCGAAGAGCTCAACATACTCGGGTTTGCCCTCCCAGCCCTTCTGCACCTCAGCTATCTCAGTGATTCGCCTAACCGTGCCACTTGGCGTAGAGAACCGCGCGGTTGAAATAATGAAATCTATGTACTTGTACGCGGCCTCGTGCAGACCCATGATGTGCACGATTAGGTCAAACATCTCCCGTTTCGAGCGGGCGTGGAAGCTCGCCACGACCGGCTGGCTGCCCTGCCGGGCCGCCGCACCCAACGCTGCCTTGACCGCCTCCGCCGCGCGAACTTCAGTTATGAGCCAGTAGCTAGGCCCACCGCGCAGGAAGGCATTCACCTGTCGCTCGAGCTGCTCTGGGTCAGCAACCCTCACGTTCGCGAGCTTGTAACCCTGCGCTACGAAGTCTTCGATGTGAAGCTCTTCCGTATCTTGATAGCAGACGATGCGCTGCTCCGGCCCTATCTCTGGGATGTAGGTTTCAACCTGTGAGGTCTTCGCAGTCCCCATCTCCCCTATCACGAACGCGCTCGAGCCGATCCGCAAGACGTTGCTCAGCAGGGAAGAGGCGAGCGGCGTGAGCGTGCCGCGCTCGAGGAAGAGCGGTTGCGTCCAAGGCTTGCTCCTGCGCTTCCTTATCGAGATCTCAACGCTTCGCGCCCAGATTGCCGGATACCTGCTCAAAAACAACCGCATCCCGAGTTCCGGGATTTCGGCGTCGAGCTGTGGTCGAACCTCATCGAATGCCACGCCGAGGCGGCTCGCCAGAGTTTCGCCTAGGCCGAGCATGGCGGGAGTCGTCCAAAATATCCCGGTCTCACACTTTCCCCACCGCTCGTGCTCGATGCTTATTGGCTGTAACTCGGGTGGTGCGGCAACGTAGATGTCCGTGATGTGGTCGTCGTGGCTTAGGGGTTCGAGGATGCGGTAGGTGAGCCAGCCAGCGATGGTGTTTGAAAGTTTCCTTAGCTCGCTGGATGGTACCGTGCTCCCCTTGCGCCCCTTGAGCACATGCAACAGCGTATTGTACCAGTCCTCCGCGAACCCGAACATGCGCGCGCTGTAGGCGAATTTCGCGTGTCCGGGCGCCCCCTCCACCTCCACGCGGAAAGCATCGTCGAGTAGCTCTAGCTGTTCCGCTGGAAGTTTGAACTCCGGTAGGTCGAGCTCGTAGAATGGCACGGGGCGATCGAGCTGTTGATAGATGCGAACTTTGCCCCTGTTCCCAGACAACGCGTACTCATCGATTAAACGCGTGCGGTATCGTGACGGGTGCCAAACCCCTTCGATGAAAAAGGGCTTTACGCGCGCGGCAAATACCTCGTCGTAGTTTTTGTGCGTCAGCCGCGACAGTACCTTCACGCTTTTCATCCCCTCTTTGATGGACCCAAGAAGTTTCAAGAAATACTCGCGCATGCACTCCGCGCACCCTCCTTTTGTTTTGCGTTGCTTTCGAGCGAGATCATCGAGAGGCTTTGGATCGTGGGGATTCGTGAGCAACTTTGGCCAAATTTTATCCGCAAGCTCGCTAATCCGTCCGTCCACGCATGCCCTGCAATTTTTGTCCTTCTCACTTGCAGCGTAGAGCGCCCGATCGAGTGCGAGTTGCTTGAGGGATGCGAGAACCTTCGCGAGTTCATAGGGGGCCCGCGATGCATAAACACTGCAGCAAGCACGGCGGAGTATAACTTGATCGACGTTGCCCTCCGTACCCAGCCGCTCTAGCACACAAGCCCTACATCTTTCATCGGACAGTGTTGCCTGAGCCGGACAGTTATGGCAGTCAAACTCAGCGACGTTCAACGGACCTGAGTGCCTAACCTCCACTTTCAACGGATCAAAATTCCTCACCCAGTTTCCTCCTCGCCGCCTAAACCAAGTAATTATCCACTTGCCTTATAAACACAAACCGCAGTTCTGATTTCGATGAAGCCAAAAAACATCCGGGAGGCACTTCGCGGCGAGCTGACAGATGAAGAGCTGGCGCAGCTCCGGGCGTTCGACATCGTGGGCGATGTTGCCATCATAAAAATTCCCGAGCGGCTTTTGCCGAAGAAGCACGCAATCGGCCAAGCGCTGCTGCAGGTGCATACCAATCTTCGAACTGTGCTGAACCAGGTGGGCCCCGTCGGCGGAGAGTTTCGCACGAGGGAGCTCGAAGTAATCGCAGGTGAGCTATCGACGGAAGCCACGCACAGCGAGAGCGGTTGCACCTTCAAAACCGATTTGGCGCAGGCCTATTTCTCCCCCCGCCTTGCGCACGAGCGCCTGCGCATCGCGAAGCTGGTAAGGCCGGGAGAAATCGTGACAAACTTGTTCGCCGGCGTCGGCTGCTACTCGATCATCATCGCGAAGCACAGCAGAGCCTCAACCGTGTACTCTATCGACAAAAACCCCGCGGCTTTTAGGTTCATGGTGGAAAACATCCGTGCAAACAGAGTTGGGGACCGCGTGGTGCCAATCCTCGGCGATGCGCGCGACATCATCGAAGGGCAACTCGCAGGAAGGGCGAACCGCGTGCTCATGCCGCTGCCAGAGCTCGCGCGCGAGTTCTTCGATGCGGCACTGCTTGCGCTGAAGCTGGAAGGAGGCACAATTCACTTCTACGATTTGGGCCAGGTGCCGGACCTATTTTCACCATCGCTGGAGTTCGTCCGCCGCGCCGCTAGCGAAAAAAACGTCAAGTTGCTGGGAAGCCGAGCGATTCGCTCTTACGCCCCGCGCCGCCACCACGTAGTCCTCGATCTCCTAATCTCCAAAAAATAGCTCTTTTTTCGTTCAACTCAAAATTTTTGACTTTAAAATTTAATTTTTTTCTTGTTAGAAGAGCATTCAAATAGAAAAGCTTAAATACGCCCTAAATTGATGAAAAATGGCAAAAGATGGCTAAAAAATGGTTGAAATCCCCCTTACAACTGTCGCTCGGATCATGAAGAAGGCCGGTGCACGGAGGGTGGGCCAAGATGCTGCCCAAGCTATGGCTGAAATAGTTGAAGCTCGCGCCCTCGTAATCGCTACCGAAGCTGTTAAACTCGCCGAGCACGCTGGCCGGAAGACCGTGCGTGACGTCGACATCCGGCTCGCCACCAAGCGCTCCTAAGCTCTTTGCACCCGGATGCTATCCCCACTTTTTAGCTTGCGGAATTTTTCAACACCACTCCTGATGCGCGCGAAGGTGTTGACCGCGCTTATCGGTTGCGAGCGGCCGAAGAAGATACAGAAACCTGGTCCCTCCGGCCAGTAGGAGACATCACCCGCCGTAGTTTTTGGAGTCGAGTTTTCGTGGGGGATTTTCACAGGGATCTCGAAGTAGACCTCCTCCTTCCAGATTTCGAGCTCGGCTTCGAACGGCAGCGCTTGCCAAATCGCCTCGCAAGTTTTAGGGCGCTCTCGCTCGAGCAGCTCCGCCTTGACTTCAAAGTCTCTGCAAGCGATGATGATTTCTTTAACCATTTGCTCACCTAAGTCTTGTTCTGCCGACCGCTCTTTTCAAGGTTGTTTCGATCCGACGAAAAACTTAAGTATACTGTATACTGTATACAGTATGGGTATGCGGTATGGGAGAAACGCGGGTAACCGAAAAATTCCAAATCACGATACCGAAGGACGTTCGAGAAACAATCGGGCTTAAACCGGGAGAAGTTCTGCTCGTTGAGCCTGCCGGTGAGGAGGAGTTGACGGTGAAGCGGTTCAGGGTAGTGAAAGATCCCCTACATCTGTTGGTTGGAAAGAGAAGGTTTAAGCGACACATACCAATCGAGGAGCTTGAAAAAAAAGTGGAGAGCGAGTAGGTTGGGGCCAGTGTACATCGACAGCAATATTTTTTTCTACGCGAGAATCTTGGACACGCAGTATGGGGAGTCGTGCACAAAGATAATTGAAGACATCACAAAAGCCGAATTAAAAGCCGCGGCTTCAACCCTGGTTGTTTTGGAGATCGCGAACGCCTTGAGGAAGTACGGGCTCACGGATGCGGTCAAGGATGAGATCGACGCAATCTGTTCCCTAGGTATGGTGCTGGGCCCGGTTGACGACATCATCATCAGGTGGGCAGGAGATATCTTTCAGAAAGTTAGGATAAGCCCGTATGACTGCGTCCACGCTGCAACGATGAAAAAGCTTGGGGTGACCGAGATCCTATCGGCAGACAAGGATTTTGACAAAATTTCTGGAATAAAGAGGATCGACCCAAAAACTTACGTGATTAAAAGATGATCCGTCGGAGCGCTTTTTCATACGGGCTTCACCGGAAGATAGTTATAAATAGGATTCTGCCTTCCCTGCTCTGGTCGTGAATTTTCACAGGACCTTCGGCCTGTTCCTTGGTGGGCGCTTTCATCAGCGTGAGGCAGGCAACGCCAGCAAGGGTGACAAAAAGCACAAGTGCCGCAAACAAGGGTTTCCAGTCCATTCAGTCCCAAATCAAGGGAGTTTGCTCCTTTATAAAGGACCTCCACGCAAAGGCTCGGCGGGAGAACTACGCTGGGGACTGAAGAAAAAGAACAAGACGCCATCCTGACGGTCACTCGTGCGGTCGAAAGGGGGATATCCGGGTTCGAATCCCGGCGCGCCAGAGAAAAAATGAGGTGAGAAAATGAGCGTTGGGGAATTTGGGGCGGTGTGTGACGTGAGTGTGATGGTCGACCGCGCGAGCTTCGAGCAGGCGCGGGAGCTTGTCGACGAGGGCGGGCTCTACCTGCCCTCCGCGACCTACAGCTGGCTCGCGCGGGACAAGCTGATTTCCGTGCGGGGCAAGGCGATAGGCTACAGCCTAGTGAGCCAGTTCGTGCGTGACGGGGAGCTGCTGGTAGTCTTCTTGCCTGAACTCTACGATGAAATATCGCGCCGCCTGCTTTTTGATGTCGAGCGGGAGGTGCCGCTGACGGACCTGAGGGCGTCTCTGCTGGCAACGCACCTCAAGCTGCCTTTGCTCACATTTGACGGCGAATTCCTCGAGCGGCTGAGGGATTACGTCGGTGCGCAGACACTTTGGCGGCTGGAGGCGCACGCCGATTGGCTAGCGCTGAGGGAGGCGCTCGAGCTCTACCGGGGGCTCGCGAGCGATGCCGGGAGCTACCTCCACCAGCGCTTGGCAGATGCAGACGCTTTCGACGGCCTGGTCGGCAAGCTGAGGAGGTATCGTGGAAATGATGTCCAGGCGGTAACTGCGGATGTGAGGAAGCTCAGCCAAGCCAAGGCAAACCCGGGAGTGCTTGGTCTCGAGTACATTGCAATGAATCTTACACCGGTCGTGCGCGAGTACCTCGAGCAGCACGTGCTTTCACCGGAAGTGGTGCAGGAGCTATGCGAACGGACGCTGTTGCTTGTAGCGAGTCCGAAGTGAGGCTAAAATATGCTCAAGAAAAACTTCAGCTATGTAAACAGTGAAGAAAAAGTAACCTGCGCAGCCGTCAACAAATTTGGTATTGTCGTAATTTCAGATAAACCTTTTAGTGGGCGCGTGAAAAAAGAAAAAGCGTGGTCTAACAGACAACACACCAGTCCTGCAATATTTAGTTTTCACTTACTAGGTAAAAAACTGTCGCTCATGCGGCCGCAAGCTGGGGATCCGGGTTCGAATCTCGGCGCGCCCACGACATCTTGTCACATCAAATTTTTCAACCTCGGGGACGCCTCTCCGAGCGGCCACTACGAGCCTAGTCCCGGGTGCGGGGACTGAAATCGGATGCTGAAAGGTGGTAAAATGGCAGAAGAAAAGACAAAGTGGACGACGGTCGGCTACATCCGGAAGACCCGCAAGGGCAACGCGGTGGCGGTCACAAGTGGCAACGAGAGGGTCGGAGTGGTGGCGCTGGCCGCACTCGGAGAGCTTCTTTCTGGCAAGAGGAACTACGCGGCGATCGTTACAGCACCAGCCGATGATGTGGCCGCCGATTTGTAAGATTGGGGGGGCCACGGCGCCCCTCTTCCTTTTCAAAATTTGAAATTACATAAACGCCTTCGCATCCTCGCGCGCTCGGCTGCTGCGCAGCTCGAACTCCCGCGCGGCCTCCTCCAAACTCATACCGTGCGCCGACTCCCGCGAGCGCCTCTTGCGTATCTTCACGAAAATCGGATGATTCACAGCCTCTCCAACTATCAGCGCCTCACCGACGGGCAGCGAGGATATCATTTCAGCCACATCGCCCGTTATGCACTCGGATGACTGCTTGATGTGCTCTAGATCATATGGATTGGTCACGCGCAGGATGATGTTCGTGTTCGCCTGAGACAGTACTGTTGTTGAGAGCCTCACGGGGCGCTGGCTTATCAACACGAGGGATGCGTAGAATTTTCGCCCCTCGCGCGCCATCGTCTCGATTACTCCCTTCGATATCGCGGTTCCTTCTGGGCAGAACTGGTGCGCCTCTTCCAAGCATAGAACGAACGGCGGGGCGCGGAGATTTTTTCGGGCGTTGAACAGCCTCCTCGCCGCGTACGCTATCAGAATCTGCTTCTTGCGTAGGCTGATAATGTCGCTCAGGTCCACGATCAAAGCTTCCCCGGGCTCAACCGCGCTCGCCCAATTCGGGTTATCCGCACGTTCGAATATGCCGAGAGATTTCAGGCCGAAGAGCCAGCCGAGCAAGGCCTGTTGGAGCTGTTTGTGAATTTCGCCATTTTTTTCCACGCGCTCGATTACCTCATCCAGCCCGAATGGCCCCTTGCCCGAGTGCATCTCCCTGTGGAGTTCATCCAGCACCCGCTGCAGCTCGCGCGCCTGGACCTCCGACATGTCGGGCAAAAATTCTCTGAATTGGTGTGCGCTCAGGTTTGGCACGCCTATTTGGAGGTCTCGGCCGCGCACGACCGTAACGTGATCCGAGTAGTCGGCCCCACCGCCTTCGGCCAAGCTCGAGTACTCCCCATGGACATCCACGATGACGACCCCGACGCGCCCTTTCTCTCGTGCACGCTCGAGCAGCTCCTCGATTACCACATGCGTACCAAAACTTTTGCCGGAACCACTCATCCCGAGTATCGCCACGTGTTTCCTCAACAGCTTCGTGAGGTCGAGCTTCACGGGCAGTTCGTGGTGCCTGAGCTTGCCCAGCTCCACCCCGCCGTCTGGGTTTAATCCAAGAAAACGTGCCAGCGTCTCGGGCTCGGCTTCGTAAACCTTCTGCCCGGGCGATGGGGGAAAAGTCGTCCGCTCCAAGCCGCCGCCCGTTTGAATCCCGACGATACGGGCGTCAGCGATGATGTACTCCCAACGGTCGGCCGGAAAGATCGATGTGAGCGTCTTGCCACTCCTCTCATATTCTTTGACGGACTCTGCCCTCATGAAGTAGCGGTTCGTTTTGATGACGTTGACCACCGAAGCTATCGCCTTACCCTCTTCAGTCTCGAGTTCAACGAACTGGCCTCGCCGCACGGGTATCTCTCTCCCGTTGCATGTGACGACAAAGGAGAACCCGCTGGGGGACGGCCCTTCAAAAGTAGTGATCACCGTTCCTACTTCCATCGGTATCCCTCAAAACGGCCTCCTGTTGCGGCGGAGGTCCATGAGCACAGAGGGTCCAAGACGGTCGATGATGCTGTCGTGGATAATGTAGAGGTCTTCCTCCACCAGCCTAGCGCGAGCGTCTGCTTCGATGAGCACGGAGGGCAAGCCATAGGCATCGTGGTGCTGCGAAATCGCATAAACTATCGACGCCACCCGCTCTGCGGTTTTTGTCGGCTCACCACGTGGGTCTACGAACTCGGCCCTCAGCGGATAATCGTATGGTACCGCTTTGATGTAAAACGCGTAGATTTTCTGGCCCCATTTGTTCAGGTCCGCGAGTGCACCGGGGGCATCGGCGTATTTGAATACGCAACTCCGTTCGCCGGCCTCAAGCATGTAATCTAAAAATGCCGTGTCGCGCGAGTTCGCGAGCAAGTCATCGCTTTGTAAAAGGGTAGAAGTTTCGCCTTTCAGGAGGTCGTGTTCTTCAATCATGGCCTGAAGGACTTTGCGCCGCAGGATGTCGAGGAAGCGCGTGCCCCTGCTGTCTTTTACCGCCCCAGCGATCAGGATATTCGACTTCGCGCAGGCCTCATAGAGATCGGAAAATGCAACTATGAGGTTTCGGTATGTCTCCGCCACTTTTTTACTGTGCGGGAATCGGTCAACATACTGAGGGACAACCGAGCCATCTAAAAGCAGCACATCAGCGCCGCATGCATTCACCACTTGGGTGGCCAACCGAAGCTCGGCGAGTTGCCGCTGCATGTTTGCCACGAGTTCGAACTCTCTCGCGTCTAGCGGCTCAGTCACGGGTATCAATCTCGGCTCCGGAATCTCGGTCGGGTAGTAATCCGTGATGGAAAGCTTCCCCTCGCGGTAGTGAAATATCGCGGCTACCGCGCGAGTGAGGATGAGGTCCAGCCCGTGCAACGCCTCGCTCAGCATCCCGCCATCGACGCCTGCCACGACGACGTTCAACAGCGCGTCGGGTTCCACATTAAAGACGAGTTTATCCTCAACTATCGCTTTTGGCTCCTGTTCCGCCAAATTTGCTATGTTTATGCTATTTTTCAGCTTCTTGAAGATAGCTGCTATCCGGCATCTCTTGGCGTCTTGTTCCCTGATGTGCTCGACAATTTCGGCTAGGGTGTTCTCTAGCTCGACGCGACCGTCTTGACACACGATATCTTGGACAGTTATCATTTTCACTGCCTCCAACAAGCCTGACCTGCGCAAGCGGTGCTTTTAAGTAAAACCCGGAGAGAGAGGTCACCGAAAGTAATTTATATAGTTTATAAAGGGGGGTTTTCACGCAAAAATCGGCTGTAATGGAGCTCCTGCGTCCTCGGAATTGCCTGCTCGCCGGCCTCGCGGTGCTCATTGGAGTATACGTCGCTGGTAGGGTGGCTTCGAGGGAGGGATTCTACTGGGAGGCCATAGACCAAATCCGGGCGGCCTTGGCCTTCGCTGCGGCCACCCTCATCACCGGTGCAGGGAACGCGATTAACGACTATTTCGATAGAAAAATCGACAGGGTAAATCGCCCGGAGCGGCCCATCCCCTCCGGCAGGGTCAAGGCCTCGGATGCGCTCTCATTGAGCCAAGCCCTTTTCATCATCGGGATAGCGCTGACCATCTACCTGAACGTCGCGTGCTTGCTGTTGGCGGGATTAAACGCTCTGGTGCTGGCCCTTTACGCCGCGGGGCTCAAGCGCCGTGGGCTCGTGGGCAACATAGCCATAGGCTACTTGGTCGGGTCGACTTTCCTGTTCGGGGGGCTGGCAATCCAAGAGATTTGGGTGGATGCTCTGCCAGCCGTTGGTATTCTAGCTGCGATGGCCGCGCTCTCCACGGTAGGCCGTGAGCTCATCAAAGACGTGGAGGACATGCGGGGCGACCGTGCCAGCGGGCTCAGCACCTTCCCGCTCCAGCACGGCACGAGAAAGGCAGCGGTGGCAGCAGCGATTTTCGTTGGGGCAGCGGTCGTTTTAGCCCCCTTGCCATACCTCCTGGGTATGTTCGGCAAGTACTACTTGTGGGTCGTGACTCTGTCCATAATCGCCTTCTTATGGTCCACGACACTCATACTCCGAAGCCAGGGGCGGCGGGCCGCCAGCAATGCCTCCGTCGGGTGCAAAATCGCGATGGGGCTGGGTCTCCTGGCGTTTCTGGCCGGCGCAGTCGCGTAGTCACTAATTAAGCCACTTGTATGGGTTGAACTCGGACGGTGGGACAAACAGAACCTCTGCAAAACCTTTGCGTATCAGTTCTGCGTTCACGTGGATCCAAGAGTTGTCGGCCTGCACGTAAACCACGGCCAGCGTCCTGCTGCGCCTATCCTTGGGCCTTAGGCCATCCACGTCAAGCCCGATTTCTTTACCAGGGGGGCAAAGGTTCTCCACAAACCGTTTTGCCTCGTGCGCCCGCGCTTTATCAACCGGATTAGCGGAGCGTAGCTCTGGTGTGTCCACCCCGGTCAACCTCACGTGCTCCCCGCCTTGGAGAGCGATGGTGTCCCCGTCAATTACATAACTCACAACCGCGGTCCGCTCGATATGCGGCTGGCTTAACGGCTGCGGCTCTGAAGCTAGGTAGCCTGCGGCAAAATAAGCCACACCAAACGTTGCAACGGCGCATGTTAGAAGCGCAAAAACGAGCTTCTTTGATATCTTTTCTTGTTTTTGATTTAGGTGATCCGCTAAACCCAGAACAACCCGCCAAGCCTTTACGCGGAGGTCATTTATTAAGAAACAATAAAGCTTGTGCTGAGGTATTCAATTGCGGAAATTTCTAATAGTTGGAGTTCTCATCCTCGTAGCGTCGGTCAATCTGCCTTTGGCAAGCGCGGGGGAGTCGAGCAAATCGACGATTTACAGCATCACCTCAACCTATGATGTCAAAAACCTCGGGCCTAGCAGAGCGGAAAATGTGTGGGGAAGGGTTCTCTTGTTTAGGGACTGGTCTGGGTGGACCGACCAACGAATTTTGAGCACAAACATCTCGCCAAAGGAGGACCGCACCGAAAACTACTTCGATGGTGAGAATGAGATGGCAAGGGCGTTTGTTTTCCTCGGCGAACTCTCCTCAGGTGAGAACAGGACGATCACTATCACGCAGGTGATCGAGGTGGGCGCCATCGACATGCGGATAAACCCGGGCGCGGTTGGGGCGACGATACCGCCAGGATACGAGAATTTCACCAAGCACGTTGACGGGCTCTGGGAGAGCGGGTACTCCCCGATAGCGAGCAAGGCGCGTGAGCTCACGGACAACGAGCCCAACCTCTACTCAAAGGTCGAGCGCATCATCGACTTTGTCGAGAATTACCTGACGTACAAATACCAAACACAAGAGCACGGCGCGCGCTGGGCGTGGCAGATGGGGGAGGGGGACTGCACCGAGTACACAAATCTATTCATCGCCCTCTGCAGGGCGGTGAACATACCAACAAAATCCGTGACCGCTTACGGTTACAAAGATAAGCTGGCCCCCAACATGCTGGATATGGGTCACGCTTTCGCGCTCGTCTACCTACCAAACTTCGACTGGGTTCCCGTTGACCTGACATGGCCCGTGAAGGTCGCCTCCTACGGCAAGCTCGATTATTTTCACATCAACTTTTCCGTGAGCGGCTATGCGAGCCCGCCAGGCGTCAATACGACCCCAAGCGTGTCCTACAGCTACACGGGTGTAAAGCCGACGTGGAGTATCCGGCACGCTGGCAGCACGATCGTGAGGGAGGTGGGAGTTGACCCCTCGATAAACATCGGCGAGCGGATGCAGGACAGGAACTTGCCGCTGACGGTGACTGTGAAGAACGACGGGCGGCACGCGGCAAGAAATCTCAAGGTTGAGGTATTCGGCGACCAAAAGTACTTCGAGCAATCGGAGCCGAAGAGCATCAGCTCCCTTTCGCCAGGGCAGTCACAAGTGGTGGGCCTTAGCATCCGCACCACGGCAGAAGCCCCCGGGGTTAGGGAGCTTACCGCTCGCGTGACCTACGACGTCGAGTACGCTGGCGAGAGTCGAGCGTTCGTGGCCGAGAGCGGGCAGTCGGTGATAATCCCCAAGCCCTCACGGGTGGTTGAAATCTTGACCGAGTTGATGCCCGTGTTGCTGGCTGTGGTGATTGCGCTTTTAGCCGTGGCAATCGCGCTGGCAGTTTGGCGGCGATGATTTATATCAGGGACTCGAGTAGATTGTGGTAAGTATGTACGGCTTCACCGGCACGGTCGTCGGCGTTCGATGCAAGGATGGGATTGCCTTGGCCTCAGACACGCGTGGCGCTTACTACTACCTCGTGGTGAGCAAGCGCGTGCGCAAGCTCTTCAAGCTCGAGGAGCGGATCGGGGCGGCTGTCTCGGGGAGCTCAGGGGATGTCCAAAGCTTGGTCAACATACTGAAAGCCGAGGCCAGCCTCTACCGCCTCAACCACGAGCGATCGATATCAACCAAGGGCTTGGCCCAGGTGGCGGGGAACCTCTTGCACGGGGCGAGGGTCTTCCCGTACCTCGTGGCGGCGGTCTTGACGGGCGTGGATGAGGGCAGGCCATCGCTGTTTTTCCTCGACCCGGTGGGTGGCAAGCTGGAGGAAGAGAAGTTCGCAAGCGCGGGCACGGGGTCGACGGTGGCGTACGGCGTGCTCGAGCAGGGCTACCGCGATGACATGAAGCTCGGCGATGGGCTGAAGCTGGCCGCGCAGTCAATCAAAACTGCGATCGAGCGGGACGCTGCGACGGGGGACAAGATCGTGGTCGCGCTCATCGACGAGGAGGGCTACCGCGAGCTCTCTGAGGAAGAGGTCGAGAAGCTCGTCAAATGAGGCCGAGCCTGCCGGCCAGCTCGACCTGGTTTATCAGCCTTTGCTGCTCTGGGTCAAAGACGCGCATGGTGTCGCCGCTTAGCTCATCTATGACCAAGAGCGCGCCGTTGCTCCTGCCGAACTCGAGCTTCATGTCGACGAGCTCAAGCCCCCGCCCGCTGAGCTCCCTCGCCACGAGCGCGGCGACTTTTCGCGCGATCGCCTCGATCTGATGAAGCTCTCCCTCGCTCGCCAGCCCGAGCTTTGTTACGGCGTGGGGGGTGATGAGGGGGTCGCTGAGGGCAGCGTCCTTGAGGTTGAACTCCACGGTGTCGAGCGGCGCCATGGGCTCGATGTGGCCGCGGTACCTGGCGAGGAAGCTCCCGCACGCCTTGGCGCGGTAAATCACCTCAAGCGGGATTCGCGTCGTGAGCATCACCTCAATCTCGTTGTTCGAGCGCAGCCTGCAGAAGTGGGTGGCAACGCCGGCCTCGCCCATGAGCTCAAAAAAGTGGGCGGCGACCCTAGCGGAGGCCACCCCCTTGCCGTTGAGGCGACCCACGACGAAATCCCCCCCCGGGTTGATGTTGCCCGCCGCATCCCCCGTTATCGCGTCCTTGAACCGGAGTACCGCCCGATCGCCGGCACGGAGGATGCTCTTGGTCTTTCCCTCGTAGATGACCTGCATTCGTTAACCCAGCCAAGTTTCTTCGATTTCATCCCTTGCCCTTGGATTTTCCTTGGCCTTGGTTCCCGCCGTTGCCCTGACCTTGTCCGTTTCCCTGATCGCTACCTTGATTTCCTCGGTTGCCCTGATCGGGTGATTGACCGCCTTGCCCCGGTGGTGTTGCAAGGGACCCTTGACTTTGGCCCGGTGGAGTTTCGGGTCGGTTGCCCGGGTGCTCGCCCGATTGACTTGGCGATACCTCAGGCCTGTTTCCCTTCTGCCCCCTGCCCGTCCAGAGGCTCCCGTTCCCGGCCACCCACCACGCCGCGAGCGGCAGGTAACGTGAGAACAGCATGACCTCGTTCTCTTGGACCAGGTTGTAGGGGGATTCATCCCGCGGGTAGCGTTTCCGGTGCGTCATCATCACGATCATGCGGTTATATAGAACCGTAAACTATTTAAACCTTGCGCCGAAAGTTTTGGCGATGATTGGAAGAATCGTCTGCTACACGCTAGGGTCTGAGCCGACGCCGGCTCAGCGGAACAAATTCAGGAAGATGTTTTTCGGCTACTTGGACCATTCTTGTGGCGGTAGGTACAAGTACGTTCGAAGGGGGTTGATGAGCGACATCCCCCACGTCAAGCTTGTGAGATCCGTGTTCATAGTCAGAAAGGAAGATTGCAGGAAAGTCGTCGACTTCTTGGAGAAAAATGGAGCCACTGTATACGTGAGAGATGTAATTATTACGCCTGACGACAGAAAGGTGCTACTCGACCAACTTCGGGCCTGAAAAGAGAACCATCGATTTTTTACACACAGCTAAGCAGCGAACCAAGGTGATCTCGAAAAGCCTTAATATAGAGTTTGACAGACGTGTTTGTCGTGGTAGAAATGGAGAGGAACACTCTAAGCGAGCGCTGTTGCCTTTACCGCTAGAGTAGTTCACCCCAGGCCACAAGCTCTTTCTCAGGATTCGGTACACATTTTAATGCCCACGAGTTTAACCCTAAAGGGAGGTGGTTTGGTTGTCTGAGGTAGGTAAGCGCATCAGGCTCGAGCGGATAATCAACCGCAAGACTGGACGCACGGTGATTGTGCCGATGGACCACGGCTTGACGATGGGGCCGATAACCGGTCTGGAGGACATGGCGGCCATTATCAACAAGATCGCGGATGGGGGGGCAAATGCAGTGGTTTTGCACAAGGGCATCATTCGAGCCGGACACAGGGGGTACGGTAAGGACATCGGGTTGATAATCCATCTATCTGGAAGCACTTCGGCTGGCCCAGATCCGCACAGCAAGGTGCCGATAGCTAGCTTAGAAGAGGCGATTCGGCTGGGTGCGGATGCGGTTTCGGTTCACGTGAATATCGGCGCTGCTAACGAGCACGATCAACTCAGGTCTTTGGGCGCGGTATCCGAGGCCTGTGCCAGCTGGGGCATGCCGTTGTTTGCGATGATGTACCCGCGAGGCCCGAAGGTGAAGAGCGAGCACGATCCGGTGATGGTGGCGCACGCTGCGAGAGTTGGGGCAGAGTTAGGCGCAGATATCATCAAGACGGTGTACACGGGAGACATCAACTCTTTCCGCAAAGTGGTGCGCGGCTGCCCGGTGCCGATTGTCATCGCTGGGGGCCCGAAGATGGCGACCGATCGCGACGTGCTGCAGATGGCGAGTGAGGCGATCAAGGCGGGGGCGATAGGCGTCTCGATAGGGCGCAACATCTTCCAGCATCGCAAACCGACAGCGATGACGAGGGCTCTGTCGCTGATCGTGCACGAGGGTGCGTCGGTCGGACGGGCGATGCGAGAGCTCAAGCGGTGATTGTTTGCGAAGGAGCATTTGGGTGAAAGCCGACTGGGCTGAGCCTTGGGAGGGCAAGAAGCGCTACGTCACCTCCGCGCTCGAGGCTGGTGCAGAGGCGGTCGTCGTTTCGCCCGGGGAAGCGGCGAGCGCTCGCGGGCTCGGGGCGGTCACGGTTGTCGCGGGTGAACCAGCACCAGGCGCCGATGTGGTGATGCTGAGTGCCGGCTCGGTAACTGAGGTCGAGCGAGCGGCAGCTAGGGCAAAGGGGCTTAGGGGGGAGGGGAAGAAAGTTGCGATATGCGTTGAGATCGCCGACAAAGCGCTCGAGCGGGCAGCATCAAAAGCTGGAAAAGAGGCGGATTTCCTCGTCGCGATCGCACGCGACTGGAAGGTCATCCCGCTCGAAAACCTGATAGCCGAGCTGCACCCTACTGGGGTCAAAATTCTGGCGGGTGTAAAGGATGCGGATGAGGCGAGGGTTGCGGTCGAGGCGCTTGAGATAGGTGCGGACGGGGTGCTGCTAGACCCGCGTGAGAGAGGTGCTGGCGAGATCCGGAAGGTGTGCGAGGCGTTCGAGCGTCTGGCGGCCGAGAAGCTCGAGCTCGTGCCGGCGAGGATCGTCACTACCCGGCCGGTTGGCATGGGTGACCGCGTTTGCGTCGACACCACCTCGCTCATGGCGCTCGGCGAGGGCATGCTGGTCGGGAGCCAGTCCAACGGCCTTTTTCTTGTGCACTCCGAGTCTCTCGTAAGCGAGTACGTCGAGCCCCGCCCATTCAGGGTGAACGCCGGGGCGGTCCACGCGTACATCCGTCTACCGGGCGGGAAAACCAAGTACCTCTCGGAGCTGCGTGCGGGGGATGAGGTGCAGATAGTGAACGCCGGGGGTGAGACGCGAATCGGCGTGGTCGGGCGCGTCAAGGTGGAGCGCCGCCCGCTGCTACTGGTCGAGGCGGAAAGCGGGGGGCAGGTGTACAAGGCCCTGCTCCAAAACGCCGAGACAATAAACCTCGTCGGCAAGGACGGCAAACCCATCTCCGTGGCCAAGCTCAAGCCTGGGGATGAGGTGCTCGTGTGTATCGAGCGCGCAGGGCGGCACTTCGGTATCAGGGTGGCAGAGACCGTGGTGGAGAGGTAGCATGCTGAAACTTGGCAGGCACCAGCTCAAAGCGCCGGCCGTTTGTGGCGCGGTTACCGGCGAGAGCGTCGCTGCGATGAGCGCCGGGGTAGCCAGGGCTATCGAGCAGGGCGCCGACCTCGTTGAGCTGAGGCTCGATGGGTTGCGCGAGCTAACGGGCTGGGAGAAGCTGCTGCGCGCGGAGTTGCCCGTGATCGTGACCAACCGCCCAGAGCGCGAGGGCGGGAGCTTCAAGGGGAGGGAGGAGGAGCGTACAAGGCCGTTGCTCGAGGGCATTGCCGGAGGGGCGGCGTGCATCGACATCGAACTTTCAACCGAAAAGCGCTTGCTCGGCAGGCTGGTGGGTGAAGCGAGGAAGAGGGGCACGAGTGTGTTGATGTCTCATCACGATTTTACGGGGACACCCCAGCCAAGTGCTCTGATAAAAATCGTTAGGCGCATGGTTAAGGAGGGGTGCGACATCGCAAAGGTCGTGACGTTTGCCGCGGAGCCACGGGATGCGCTTAGCGTGCTCGATTTCTTGGTTCAGGTGCAGGGTGAGGCGAGCGTGCCAGTCGCCGCGTTTGCGATGGGCGACGCGGGCAGGTTATCGAGGGTTGTTGCGCCGCTCCTAGGTTCACCGATCACATATGCGGCCGTCAGCGAGGCCACGGCCCCCGGGCAGTTGGATATCGCGACCACAAAACTGCTCCTGCGCGAGTTGCGGGATTGAAATGATATCGGGCAAAACCAAGCTCTTCGCGCTCATAGGCGATCCGGTCGAGCAGAGCTTGTCCCCGGCGATGCACAACGCCGTATTTAAAGCCCTTGGCCTCGATTGCGCGTACGTTGCGCTCCGTGTCCCGAAGGTGATGTTGGCGGATGCCATGGCCGGTGTTCGCGCGCTAGGCATAGCGGGGCTAAACGTGACGCATCCCCATAAGGTTAGCATCGCTGGCATACTCGATGAGCTCGATGAGTCCGCGAGCTCGGTTGGTGCGGTGAACACGGTCAAGAACGAGCGCGGCAAGCTAACCGGATTTAACACAGACGGTGCTGGCGCCGTTCGAGCCCTCGAGCGCGAGGTGGGCAAACTGGCGGGGCGCAGGGCGGTGCTGTTTGGGGCGGGTGGCGCCGCCCGAGCGATAGCTTTCTCATTGGTGCAGGCGGGGGTTGAGCTCACCATCGCAAACCGCACAGCTGTGAAGGCGCAGGTGCTCGCGGCTGAAGTCGAACGGAAATTCGGAACCAAAGTGGCCCTAGTAGGCATCGAGAGACGCGCACTCGGCGAGGCGGTGAAGCGGGCGGACCTCCTCATCAACGCAACAACGATTGGTATGCGCCCGAATGTGAATCAAACCCTTGTGACGGCCGACATGATGCACCGCGGGCTTGTGGTCAACGACATCGTGTACGAGCCGCTCCAGACCAAGCTCCTGCGTGAGGCAAAAAGGGCCGGCGCCCGGACGGTGAACGGCCTAGGAATGCTTGTGCAGCAGGGGGCGCTGGCATTCGAGGTATGGACGGGCAAGCGGGCACCGATTAAAGTTATGGAGGGGGCTGTTAAACGGGAGTTACGGAGGAGGGGTAGGCTGTGAGAGTCGCCGTCATAGGTGCGGGGGCGATGGGGCGGTGGTTTGCCAAGTTTGCGAAGGAGAACGGCTGGGTGGCTACGGTGATGGATACGAATTTCGCCAAAGCCGAGCGCGTCGCGAGCGAGTTGGGGGTGAAGGCCGCGAGGTCGGAGGCCGAGGCCGTGAAGGAAGCGGATCTCGTCATCGTCGCGGTGCCAATCGCGAAGACCCCGGCAGTCATCACATCGGCTGCCAAGCACATGAGAAAGGGGGCGCTGCTCGTGGATGTGGCGTCGGTGAAGGAGGAGGTGGTCGATGGGATGGGTGCGCTCAAGGCCGAACTCGAACTCGTCTCGCTCCACCCGCTTTTCGGCCCGGGTGCAACTAGCGTGAGGGGTAAGGATTTCGTAGCCGTACCCGTGACGCCTGGGAAGCGCTATGCCGAGCTAAAGCGGGTTTTGACGGGGATGGGGGCGAACGTGGTCGAGATGGGCGCGGTCGAGCATGACAGGGTGATGGCGATAGCGCAGTGCTTGGCCCATTTCGTGCTGATCTCCTACCTATCGGCGGTGAAATCGATGAAGGGGCTTAAAAGCGCCGAGAAACTGAGGATGCCAGGGTTTTCGACGCTGCTCAATTTGGGTAAGGCGTTCCTCTCCGGGAATCCAGAGGTATACGGCGAAATCCAGGTGTTCAACAAGTACGCGCGGATCTCCCGCAGCGCGATGCTCGAGGCCTGCCGCTCGCTCGACATGGCATTTGAGGCTGGGGATGTGAAGGCGGCTAGGCCGATTTTCAGCAAGGCACAGGCGCTCTGGGGAAAGGCGGAACTCGACGCGGCTTACAAAAAGCTGTACGAGTATTTTGAGGGAGCAAAATGAGGGTGGCGATACTCGGCCCGCGCGGCACATACGCTGAGGTGGCGGCTCGCTCGCAATTCGGTAAGGGTGTGAAGGTGGCCCCATACCCAACGATCACCGATGTTGTCGAGGCTGTGGCGGGGGGGAAAATCCCTGCGGGTGTGGTACCGGTCGAGAGTCTGCGCGAGGGCTCGGTCGGTGAGGCTCTAGATGCGCTGGCGTGGTCGGATGTAAGGGTTCGGGCTGAGGTGGTGGTGCCGATAACCCACTCCCTGCTCGTCATCCCCAGAGCGGGGACCAAGCAGATAACCCAAGTTTTGTCCCACCCCCAAGCGATTGCGCAATGCCGGGAATTCCTGCGCAAGAACCTGCCGAAAGCCGAGCTAATAGAAATGGCGAGCACCGCGAAGGCCGCGGAGCAGGTCGGCAAGCTCAGGCAGCCCCACATGGCGGCGATAGGCCCCCACGTGCTCGCGGAGCTTTACGGGCTGGAGGTAAAGAGGGACGGGATTCAATCAGGGGAGGTGAACCTCACGCGGTTCTTATGTGTGGCGAAGCGCGACGGCAACCCCACCGGGTGCGACAAAACCTCGATTGTTTTTTACACGGCTGAGGACAGGCCTGGCATCCTTCACGAGATCCTAGGCGAGTTTGCGTCGCGGGGGATCAACCTGACGAAAATCGAGTCGCGGCCATCTAAGAAGGCACTCGGTGATTACCTGTTTTTCATCGATTTCGAGGGGCACCGGGAGGACGTGCGCCCGAGGGAGGCGCTAGAGGCGGTGAGGGGAAAGACGGCGATGCTAAAAATCTTGGGTTCATACCCGAAAATATTTTAGGAGGGCGGCGATTGAATCCCCGTGAAAAGATTTTGAAGGGGCTTGGGATAGACCCGGCGGCGGTCAGGAAAAAACTCGTGGCATTCATAAAACAAAAGGTCAAGGACGCAAAAGCCGATGGCGCGGTCGTCGGGTTGAGCGGCGGCGTTGACTCCTCGGTAGCCGCTTTCCTCTGTGTAGAGGCGTTGGGGGCGGACAATGTGCTTGGGGTCTCCATGCCGGAGGCTGGTGTGACCGATGCCGGCGATGTCGCAGATGCCAAGGAGGTCGCGACCAAGCTCGGCATGGGTTACCGCGTTGTCGACATAACCCCTGCGATTCAGGGGCTCCACAGAAATATAACTGATTTTAAGGTCGACGCGTTGCTACCGGCGGCGAACGTAAAGCCGCGCGTGCGCATGGCGATTTTGTACTATTACGCGAACTTGCTCAACCGCTTCGTGGTGGGGAGCAACAACCGGAGCGAGCTTCGGGCGGGGTACTCAACCAAATTTGGGGATAGCGCGGTCGACATCCAACCGCTCGGCTGCCTCTACAAGACGCAGGTGAAGCAGCTCGCCGCACACCTGGGTGTGCCCCAAAAAATCATCGATAAAACACCATCGGCCGGGCTCTGGCGCGGGCAGACTGATGAGGGCGAGCTGGGCCTACCGTACGAGAAGCTCGATGTGGTTTACTCTGGTCTAGACCTGAAACTCGAACCGGCCGAAATAGCGGATGCGGCCGGCGTGAGCGAAGCGGATGTCGGGCGTTTCATCGAACGTGAGAAAAGGTCAGCGCATAAGCTTGCTGCTCCGGAAATCCCGGCCCTGTGATTTTGGTAGTGTTACTCCGCGGGCACCAAGTCGACGCACATGCCGGCGGCAACCGTTTGGCCTGCGTGGCGAACGGCAAATCTGCTCAGCTGAGGGATCTCCGCAACCCGCTCTATCACCATGGGCTGGTGGAGTGCAACGCGCATGACGGCGGCCTCACCCTTCTTCAGGTAGGGCGGGTTCTCCTCAGTCACAGCGCCCGTGCGGGGGTCGATCTTCTGCAGGATTTGCTCGACGCGCCCCGGGACGTTTGCTGCGTGGCAGTGAAAGAGCGGGGTGAAGCCCGGGGCAAGCTGCGTTGGAATCGTGAGCACTATTATTTTGGCGGTGAACTCCCGCGTGACGCTCGGTGGCTTGTCGGGGTGGCCAGCGACATCTCCTCGCTTTATATCAGCTTTCGACAACCCGCGGACGTTGAAGCCGATGTTGTCCCCGGGCACCGCCTGCGGGATCGCCTCGTGGTGCATCTCTATAGACTTGACCTCACCGCTCTTTCCAGCCGGCTCGAAAATCACCGCATCACCAGCTTTCAACACCCCTGTTTCAACGCGGCCTATGGGCACGGTGCCGACACCGGTGATCGAGAAGACATCCTGCACCGGGATGCGCAGGGGTTTGTCGATTGGCTTTTCGGGCTCTCTGAATGTTTCCAAGGCTTCGAAGGCAGTTGGCCCACGGTACCACAGCATTCGGTCGCTCGGCTTCGTGACGTTGTCTCCGTGAAACGCCGAAACCGGCAGATAGAGTAACTTCTCTGCTTCGCGATAACCTATGCCGCTCAGAAGCGCGACAACCTCGTGCTTGAGGCGCTCGTAAACCTCTTGCTCGAAGTTCACGAGGTCCATCTTGTTTATCACAACTGCGACCTGGCCAACGCCGAGGGTGAAGGCGAGCGCCGCGTGCTCCCGCGTCTGGGGCATTATCCCGTCGTCCGCCGCGACCACGAGCACGGCCGCATCCGCCTGGCTGGCACCTGTAATCATGTTCTTGACGAAGTCTCGGTGCCCCGGGGCATCGATGATGGTGATTTCGTTCTTTGGTGTTTCGAGCTTGCCGTATGAGATCTCAATCGTCACCCCGCGCTCCCGCTCTTCCTCGAGGCGGTCCATGACCCAAGCGAACTTGAAGGTCTTCCCCTTATCGCCCATCTCCTCAAATTTTTTGATCACAGATTCGCTGATAAGTCCGCGCTCGAAAAGGAGCCGACCGACGAGCGTTGATTTTCCGTGGTCGACATGCCCTATGAAAACAAGGTTGACGTGGGGCTTGCCCATGCTCAAGCCTTCGAGGGCTTCGCGCTCTTGACGTAGTTTTCTAGGTTGGAATAGCTCGTGCGGAGGTCAGTTGAGAGCTTCTCGGAGGCCCGGCGCAACGGCCCCAACGCTGCCCGAACCACCTCTGGTCTTTCGCGCCCATACTCGTAGAGCTTGTTTGCGATTCGGTCGTAGCTGGAGGCGCACCTCTCGATTTTTTCGAGCACGGTTTTCATGCGCTCGTAGGACCAGCTTTGGGGGAGCCCAGCCTCATCCGCGATTCGGCGAAGCTCTTTGGCGAACCCCTCCCCCTCCTTGTGCAGCCGGTCCCGTGTGAGCTTGTCGAAACCGTGCCTGCCCGCGAGGAGGGAAAGGCGGCTGCCGAGGAGCTCGGCGTTCAGCGCGAGCAAACTCAAGTCAGTACTCGCAATCGAAAGAGCGAGACGCTTTTCGCGGGGCTTCAAGCCGCGAATCCCGGCGACCGGTGCCTTAACCTCCGCCCACAGGTTAAAGTCCTCGATTGGGATTTTTTGAACTTCGGTTGGAGGGCCGCCAGCGTATTGGAAAAGCATCGCCATCACGACAACCACAGCGGCTGCTATTACCCCGATCGCAAGGGAGGGCTGCGCCGGCGCTGAGATGCTTGCGAGTACTAACGCGACGAATGCGAGGATGAGTGCCGCGGCGGCAAAGGGTGAGATGCGCATGTCCACCACTTTTTGGTGGGCGTTCAATTCAAAAAGCTTTTTGTAGGCAAGTTTAATTCGATGTATCGTGGTTGGATGGGTAAGATCTCCCCCAAGCACCCGCGCGCCGAGTCGCTGCGCATCCGCGAAAGGCTAGTCGAGGGGTTTGAGAAAGGCATAGTGGTTCCCGAGGGGCTGGCGGCGCATGGGCGGGGGGAGGCGTTCGACTACTTCATGGGGGAAGAAACCACCGAGCAGGCGAGAAAAGCGGCTGAGGTAGCCGTCGCGATGTTACTGCTGGCAAAGCGGCCCGCGATATCTGTTAATGGCAATGTTGCGGCGCTGGTCCCAGACGAGGTTGTGAGGCTGGCCGACTCGGTGGGCGCCAAGCTCGAGGTAAATCTATTTTATGGGTCTGCGGCGCGCGAGATCAAGATAGCCGAGCATCTGCGCAGGCACGGTGCGAAGGAGGTTTTCGGCACGAATCGGAAATTTTCCACGAAGATAGACGAGATTCACAGCGATAGGCGCAAAGTGGACAAACGGGGTATCGCCGCGGCCGATGTTGTACTGGTGCCGCTAGAGGACGGTGACCGGACAGAGGCTTTGAAAAAACTCGGCAAAAAAGTTGTAACCATTGACTTGAATCCGATGTCGAGGACAGCCCGAGCGGCGGACGTAACAATAGTAGACAACGTTGTTCGAGCGCTCCCCATTATGGCCGGAATAGCAAAAAAACTCTCACGATGGGATCGGGCCAAGCTGCGTAAAACAACAGGTGGTTTTGATAGCACAAAAAATCTGAAGGCGATGACTGAGTTGATGTCAAGACGATTGAGAAAAATTTCTCGATGAGTTCATCACCCGTAGCCCTTTCTACCCCGCCCCATGCGCTCTGAAACGATTGTCTTGTTGACCGCCAATCTTGCCAATTCGACTGCTTCATTCACGGAGAACAATTAGTGGCAGAAAGCAAAGGAATTTTGCACACCCCTATTCTTTTTTTTAGCTGAATCAGCGTTAGCTGCGGTCAAATCTCTTAGGAAAAGGTAACTTTGAACAGACACCAAGTCTTAAATAACCAGAGCTTGCCCCTGTTTTTGTGAAATTAGAATTGGCGGTGAAATAAGTATAACTACGCTCCCGACAATAACTACTGGTAAAGGTGTTAAAAAGTGGTAGATAAAAAGTCGATAGCAATCCTCGTACTGCTTGCCTTGGTTACGTTCGCAGGTGTTGGATGGATTAGAGTTGCAACAAGGCCCACTAGCGATGGTCCCCCAGCTGAAAATCTGACGAGAATTTTTCCAGGATATGAAAACTATCTCAATCGAGGAATTTATCTCGCCGTCATGAGCGGACACAGCATGGCCCCGACGATTAATGAAGGCGACTTGATTTTGTGGGTCAAGACCGATCCGGATGAGCTCAAGGTTGACGATATTGTTCTGATGTATTACAAGCTCCCGTGGCGCCCCGGGCCGGAAAATATTGCTCACAGGATAAGAGATGTACAGGTGGACGGAAAGCGTACATTTTTAACTCGAGGAGACAATGCGTGGAAACCAGATGGCTGGGTGCCCGAAGATAACATCTTTGGCCTCGTGATCGGCGTGGTGTACCGTGCGGCTACTGGGTAAAAAGTTCGACCTCGGTCATGAATGTCGACCTTGGTTATGAATTGGGTTCCGCACGCGCCCCGGTTTTCCTCCAAAAGTATTTTGTTCGTACCCTATGGATATCTGGCGAACTCCTCGAAAATTTCCTTCAGCGCCTTGGTGTGGTCGGCATTATCTATACAGCCTCTCCATCTCCCAGATGTAACGCTTTTTTGAGGTAACGCCATACCTTCTAAACAACGCGTCGATGTCACGCTCCGCGTTCGCAGGGATTAGAATCGCCCCGTTGCCGAGCTTCTCCCCACGGGCCCGTTCGAGAAGCCCAGTGTAACGGTATTTCTTTTTGACCACGCGGGTGAAGAGAGCCGCATTGAATTTCAACTTTTGCCCGTGGGGGAGGGAACCGAGTTCATATGTATAAACAATTGCCTGCTTCTCCCGCGCGATTGCCGCCGGCAGGAGTTTCACATTCGGTCGCTTGTAGAGCACATAACCCTCACGGAACACATTATAGAAAAAGCTCAAATCTTCTGCAACCTCATCCACCCCCCTCTTCGAAAATCTCAATGGCAGCGCGCGAAATTCGTCAAGCACGTCCAGCAGTTCCTTCTCGAACTTTCTGATATCGCTTTTCTTACCGAAGATGAGGAGCAGATCGATGTCCGAGCGTTTGTCGGCTTCCCCCCTCGCATACGAACCGAAGAGAACGACCGCTTCCAGCGAGGGGATTCGCGCCAAGCGCTCCACGAGTTCATTCGGTAAGCCTAGATTCAACCTCATCGATAATCCTCTCCATCAGCTTGACCGCTCGGTTTGCTCGATCGCCATCCTCACGCCGATAGGAGCCACCATAGAGGTCAAGGAGTTCTGTGAACGCCTTACCAATCTCATCGCTGAGCGAGTATGCAATGTGCTTCGCGTCGGAATGGCTGTCGATCCTACGATTGAGCTTGTTCGCGAAGGCCTTCAGTGCGAATTCCGCTGCCTTGAAAGCATTCTGGATGATCACTGCTGGGCTATCCATCATCCTCGCTGCTTTGGCGAACTCTTTTGCGTCGCGAATGTATTCCACGGGCTTCCCATACGATATTAAACCCTGCCTAAATACTTAAGCTTTTTTATACGATATAAAACCAACTTTTTTTTGTATTGTATTGAAAAAAGCGGATCAAATCCGTTTTTTTAAGATGATATTGAACGGGGCCTTGCTCGAGCTATAGATACTTGGCGAACTCCTCGAAAATTTCCTTAAGCGCCTTGGTGTGGTCGGCGGTGAAAGCAAGCCCGTCTCGGTACTTTATTGCGTATATGACCTTTGCAGGCCTTTGCGCCAAGAGGGAGACCCCCGCCAAGCCGAGAATCAGCCTCATTGCAGCGGAGCCGCTCGCGTAATTCACGATAATCGTGTCCCCCCTCTTGATCTGCCCCATGACCCCCCGCACCGCTTCCATGATCGACTTCGGGTCGAAGATGTTGCAACGCTCGTACACGACTTTGGTGCGAGACCGCTTGGCTGCTTTTTTTATCACTTCCTCGTTCGATTTTGTGTAGCCCGCGGCGAATGCAGTGTGGCGCAGCTGATTATCTGAGCAGAGGATATACGTGATGTCGGGGCGTTCCTTCTCCAGCACGAACTCAACCGACGCCGGAACATCGCCCAGCCCTTGAATAGCAACTTTCATCTTATCCTCGATGCTCTTTTGGTCTTTACACATTTAACTCCTTTGGTGAAGCCAGCACCCGGTCTCGAGCTAACTTTTAAAGGGAGACCTAATCAAATAGATATGGAGAGAGGTTGAAAAGAAAAACGCCAGATTGTTACGGCGGCTATGTGCGGGACGAGACCAAGTGCCAAAAATGCTGGGCTGCTGAGGGGTGCATCGATGTGACCGTCCTGAAAACCCACCGAGATTTCCACTCGATAAACGTCGGTGACTTGGCGCAAGCGGGTCCAAAACAAAAGAAGAGATGTTAAGGTTCAAAATTCGTCTATTTTCATGTTTTTCATGCTTTTCCTTTCAGAGTGGTGAAAGCACTTTCTCCATCGCCGCTAGTTGCTGCTTCGTGTACTTGCTCGGGTCTATTTGGACTATCAAGTTCGAGTTGTTTTCAGAGCATAATTTGTTTAGTTTGCCCAGGAAATCCAACGCTTTTTCAAACCCGTTCGCCACGGTGAGCTCCTTAAAGCAGTCGAGCATCACCACAGCCCTCTCCCGCACACGGGCGAGCTGGCTCTGCACAAGCCTTTCTATGCGGGTGGGTTGGGTGATAGACAACCTCGCCTCGCCCGGGGGTCGCTTAGCGTCCACGTAGAGAATCGGTGTTCGATTCATGTCATACTTTTCTCTAATTACCCTTGGGTGGAGCGAGGTGATCCATAGCCCGGGAATCCCATGTGTGACCTGATCCATGAAGAGTCTCACGCTATGGTCAGGCCCCTTCTCCTTTATCAAGTAGGCCCGCCCCACCCCCAGCTTGTACTTTGGTTTGGTAGGGAGGTAGGCCTCGGGCATCGGTATGAAGAACCTGGTTATCAGCGGGAGGGTGGATAACTTGTACTTGACTATGGCTATGGCAAAGATGATCACTGTTGGGAGGAGGAGTGTGGTCCCCAGCTCATACGTTTTTATTTTCATGAGCGGTAGCACCACTTCCGTCAGGGTACCTCCGACCACGGGCACGAGAACGGATACCCCTATCAACCCGGCCTGCTTCTTTTCTATCCCAGTAAAACCTCGATATGCCCTGAAGCAGCAATAGATGCCCAAAATAAGAGCCACCTCAACGTAAGCTACCGCTGCCAAAAAACTCCTCCCTTGAATTGCCACGAATCCCAACGGCGCCTGCTGCATTCCAGAGTAAATCTCTCCCGTCAACCAGAGTATGCCCAAGAAGAAGATGCCGGGACCGTAAAGCGCCAGGTAGCTCAACTTGTTCTCAAGGATTTTCTCTCTCCTCGTCGAAACCAACACGAAGTGGATAAAAGTGGCGCCTATGAATATCCACCCGAATCCGGAAATCCTAGCCCACGCCAGCGCGATATCTGAAGCGGCGGCCGTCCTAATCCCAACATCCGCTATTGCCCAGAACGCTATGGCTGCCGTAAGTAGGGCGAAAACTCTGTTTAATCGTTCCCTCGGCCCCTTGTAGAGCATCCACGCCCCCAAGTAAACCGAGATTAAAAATGTGACTAGGGGCAGCACTATGTAGAGAAACTTATCTATCATGTGCGTTCACCGTTTCCTTCTTATGCCCCTTTTCGTAACCTTGCGCTTGCGGCGCTGGGCGACTCGCTTGCGGGCCCTCAGGTGGGCCAGGACCGCCTGCGCGAGCTTTCTGTACTCGACCGCCGCTGGGGAGTTCGGGGCGTGCAAGACCACAGGGACTCCGCGGGTCACGCCCTCCTCGACCATATCATCTTCTGGAATCTCCACCAGGGTCGGCCAGCCCAGCGTCCGCTTGATGTCAGAGGTCGGGATCTCGAAGCGCTTGCCCGTGATCCGATTCAGGACCACCCCGAACACCGGGATCTTGAGGTGATCCGCTGCCCGGAATGTCTGGAGAGTCCCCGCGATCGCAGGAACCCGTGGCTGGCAGCAGATGAGCAGCTCGTCGCATGCCTTCATCCCCGCAAAAACCTCAAGGCCAAACCCCGGGGCCGAATCGATGATGATTACATCGTACTTTTTCCTGAGGTCCTCCATGATGCCCCGCAGGTCGATCGATCCAAGCTCCTCGGTGAACGCCACGGAGCCGGGGATAACGTGAAGCCCGTAATCTGTGGTCGCGATGGCCTCGGTGATTTTTATCCTCCCAAACACGACATCTTGGATGACCACGGGCGGGTCGAGGATGCCGAGGTGCAAGCCCAAGTTCGAAGCCGTCATGTTGGTTTCGACTATGATGACGCGACCCTTGAGCTTCTGGGCCAGCGCCGCGCCCAGGTTGGCCACGGCCGTTGTTTTCCCGACGCCGCCCTTTGCCGAAAAAACCCCTAGAGTAAGGCCCCGCTTCTGTCTCATCAGTACTCCCGCATATGATTTTTCCCTGTAGCTAAAATACCATTCGGAAGGAACTGGAAGAGGATCGGGGAGGTGAAAAAAGGCCGCCCGGATGGGCGGCGGGAGGCTCAGAACCCTTCTAGGGGGGTCTATCCCACGAAAGTGTTCAAGGCCACCAAAAAATTGGTCAA
>DYFS01000013.1 GCA_020725055.1 Candidatus Hadarchaeum sp.
TAAGACACGCTGCACTTGCGGGGGTGAATGGCTCAAAGGGAATTTCTTCAAAGTTAGTCAAAGAAAAAATCGAGGCTTTCGGATCGACTCGAGCAGGTATTTTTGGGCCGAGATGAAATCGTTTATCTTGCCTTCCGCCGCCCGCTTGAGGGCCGCAACCCGCTCCTCCGCACGCTTGAGCTCGGTGATGTCCCTAAACGTTGTAATGATTGAACTTGGATTGCCCTCAGGATCCTTCAGCAGGGTCGCATCACCCAAAAGTGAGAATTTCCTTCCATCCTTCGTGGCGCCGGTACCTTCAAAGCCCCTGTAATGACCCTTTTCGATGCATTCCTTCACCGCCTCCAGAGCCCTTGGCACATCTTCTTCGGGGACGAACTCGGTGCAGAGTCTGCCAATCATCTCGTCTTTTTCGTATCCGAACATTTTGAGTGCCGCCTCGTTCACTTGAACCATCCTTCCCCCAAGATCGATGGCACCGACACCGATCGGCATCGCCTCAATAACGGCTGCTGCTGCTGGGTGCGGCTTTTCGGCGGGCTTCTCCTCCGCAGGCTTGACCTCCGCTGGCCTGATTTCCTTTGCCTCTCGCTTCCACCTTTTTCTCAAGATCATTTCTCCTTAAGCTTGGTTTTCGGCCGCTCGATCTCCGTCCCCCGTCCGCTCATACCACCACACCCTCCCTCACCGCCTCTCGCACAATCGTGGGGCCCTTGCTGAGCCTTTTGAACTCCTCTGGGGTATAGTAGAGGAAGTCCACCGGACGATCGATCCCATGAACAAAGTGCCACTCGTGGTAGAGCTTCGAAAGCATTTTCAGCTTTTCCTTCCTCCCGCAAACCACTACGAGATCAAAATCGCTTGACGCTTTTGCCGCACCAGTCGCGTACGAGCCGAACAACACGATTTTCTCCGCCCCGTACTTCTTGGCCAGGCTTTCCTTGAATTTCCTCAGCAGTTCCATCATTTCAGGCTCGAGTCTACCCATTCTAACACCTTCCTGCTCTTCTCGACGACCGAGGAGGCAATCTTCTTATCAACGCGAATTTTTACGTCCGGGTACCTCGTGATAGTATAAAAGGGCGCCAAGTCCTCACAAATTTGGGCTATCTCCGCCGGGGCACCGACGCTTTTTGCAATGAGGACCAGATCGTGGGTCTTCTCGAACTTCTCAAGCTTTTTAATTTGAAGCGCTTTCAACCCCTTCTCCGCGGCTTGTTGGGAATAAAATGCCGCCGCATGTAACATGTCCCCCCTCAAGTTATACTCCGCCGTCCTCAAGTCCTCCCTCGCCCCCTTCCACCAATTGCTGATTTCCTCCTTCATGTGGTTCCCTTACTGAAATTTTGTATTTGCAACGTAAAAATTAGTTCATTTCGCCTTCAGCTTCTCCTCGAGCTCCTTCACCTGCCGCTTGAACTCGATTATGCATTGCTCCCGGCCGGTGGTCAGCCTGGAGAACTTCTCAAGCTCCTCGATTCGCGCCTTATCGGCTGCTGCTGGGCGCGGCTTTTCCCCGGCTGGCTTCCCCTCCACCGCAGGTTTGGGTCTCTCCTTCCATCTCCCCCTAATCCTCATCGCCTCCTCTATGCTGTAGGTCGAAAGGGGTTAATATATTTCTAGGGGGGTGCAAAATTCCTTTGCTTTCTGCCACTAATTGTTCTCCGTGAATGAAGCAGTCGAATTGGCAAGATTGGCGGTCAACAAGACACCCGCCGAGGCGGCGGGAATCCGCCTAAACCTCGGGCGGAGCGCGTGGCTCGGGCTGGTAACGATGAGCGTAAAAATTTTGATTGTTATTTATCTCCCGAAGATGAAACAAAACCTATTTTTTGTCAGCTGTTGACAAGACCGCGGCATTCCACGCGCATCAGGACAAGGCCCCCAGGAGGGGCAGGGGCTGCCGAGCGATCCAGCCTCCCCCCGAGCATCTGGCGGAAGTCGCCAATTTTTAGTCGCCCCGAGCCGACCGCGAGCAACGCGCCCACCATCCGGCGAACCTGCTGCCACAGGAATGCCCGCGCGGTGAAGTCGAAGGTGAGCACCCGCCCGCCTCTGATGCTAGCCCGCTCGAGCTCCACGGCGGTTGGCTTCCCACGCTCTCGCTTGCAGAAGTTCCTGAAATCGTGCCTGCCGATCAAAAGCCTTGCCGCAGCCCGGGCGCGCTTCAGGTTAAATCCGCGCGGCGCATCGCACGTGTAGCGGTAGTGCTTGCGCATGGTCTGCCGCCTGGGGTCAAAGGATGGCTTGACTCTAACGGCCGAAAGGACCACGATGTCCCCGGGCAGGCAGGCGTTGAGCTGGCTGAGGATCGGACGTTTGGGGGTATTGAGCGCCACCACCTGGCCGAGGGCGCTCACCCCACGGTCGGTACGCGCAGCCACACGGTAGCGGGCTTCCTTTAACCCGGCAAGGAGCCCGCAGCGCCTGAGTGCCTTGAGCAGCTCCCCCTCGACCGTCGGTAGCCCTGGCTGGCGAACGAAGCCGAAGTAGCGCGAGCCGTCATAAGCGAGTTGGAAGGCGTATCTCACGGACAGCACGAGTTTTCACCTAACTCAATCCATCCTGAAGTACGGTTCCCGCCGCGCGATGGTCTTAACAAACGCCTCCCGCACCCCCTCCGAATCGCCGGCGCGCAGTGGTGAGAGCACATCCACGAGGTTGTCGTTGCGCATCAGGCAGGGCTTCAGGTAGCCATCCGGAGTCAGGCGCAGGCGGGTGCAGTGCGCGCAGAACTCCGAGTTGTGCATGGGACGCACTACCTCGACCTCACCGCCCGACAAGATGTATTTTCTGCGCGCCTGCATCGAGCGGCGGGTCCGAACCGCAACCGCCCGCTTTCCAAGGTTTCGTTCGATGCCATCCAGGCCGCAGTGATAGGTCTCGAAATCTGCCCCATTCGTTTCAAGCAGCTCGATGAGTTGCAGGATGATGCCGCGTTTCGAGGTGTAAGCGATCATCCGTTCGACCTCGCGCTCGTTCACCCCTGCGAGCAGGACCATGTTTAGCTTCGCGGGGGTCAGCCCGGCGCTGAGCGCCGCATCGATTCCCCTCAACACCTCACGTAGAAGCCCCCTTCCAGTTATTCGCTTGTAGGTTGCTTCATCCAGGGTGTCCAAGCTGATGTTGACGCGGTCGAGCCCGGCGGCCGCAAGTTTTCCTGCGACTTTTGCGAGCAAGGTGCCATTGGTTGTCATGGAAACCTCTTTCACCCTCGATGCTGTCACAGCTGTGACAACTCCGGCGATATCCTTCCGCAGAAGCGGCTCCCCACCTGTCAGTTTGATTTTACTTACCCCGAACTCCGTCGCAAGTCCAACGATTTTGCCTATCTCTCCCGCGGTCATCTCACGAGAGCCTGAGAAACACCCCTCCCGATGGCAGTAAAAGCAGTCGAGGTTGCACTTTTCAGTTACCGAGATCCTCAGGCCTGTGACGGGCCTGCCAAACCTATCGCGCACGCCTCGTCACCCTCAGCTCGATGCACTTGCCCCTCGCGCCCTTCAGTGGGGAGAGCATCCCTAGGATTGTCCTGGCCACCATGTTTTGCATGAATGGGTTCAGAAAAACCCGCTTGCCATCAACCGTTAGGATGACCCGCCCCTGCAGGGTGGGGCAACCATCCCATCGTCTTTTTCCGGCAACCACGGCCAGCGCGAACTCTCGACAGCGTTTGAAGCCGCAGTAGCCGCAGTTAAGCTCCGGCAGCACTGGCGGTACTCTTCGCTCGACCAGGTCGGCTAACCTTTTCATTTGTTTTGGCTCGAATGCTGGCAGGCCGAACTTCTTGGCCCCGACTGAAGCTATCGTGAATTCGTCCGCCAGTTTACGCAAGTCCGCCCCGTCCCTCGCTGCCACGATTTTCGTCAAGTCCCTGGCCTGCTTGAACCCCTCGACGACGACAAAATCAGAGCCCTCGAGCCCGCGGAGCACATCATCAAGCTTTGCCGTGCGCCTCTCGATTACCGCCAGTTCCCGCGATGCCAGCGACACAACGGTGCTCGCGCCGGCCCTCGCGTGGCGCCACGTGTCTTTGCCCGGGCGATCGATGCTGAACCCCCTCTCCACCACGTGCTTGACCGTCGCCACACGGTAGCCGCGCCGCGCGAGCTCTCGGACGAGCCCCTCCACCACTCGCGTTTTTCCCGCTTCCCTGTACCCGGCAACCGCCACCGCCCTAAGCAATCACCCACCTCCAAACATGGTGACCTCGACGATCGAGCCCTCCTCGACGATTTCCTGCTCGAGCGGCACCTTGAAGTACCCGTCGGCCGCGGAGAGGGTGGTTATCGCCCCAGACCCCTTCGAAATCGGCACGGCCCAGAGTTCGCCCCGCCTGCGCCTCAGCTTGACCGGCACGAGCTCATGCCTCCCCCGCGCTGAAAGGAGTTTTTTCCCCAGCCTCGCCCGCACCGTCTTCTGCACCGGGGGTGGCAACCCTGCGGCACGGCGGATGTACGGGGCGACGAGCTGGTCGAATACCATGAGCGCTGAAACCGGGTAGCCTGGCAGCCCGAAAACCGGCTTTCCTTTAGCTACCGCTACAAAAGTCGGCTTCCCTGGCTTCATGGCAAGCCCGTGTACGAGCACGCCTGGTTTGCCTAGGCTGCCGATGGCTTCGGGAACGATATCGCCTGCCCCCGCGGAGGAACCCCCTGAGATAACCACAACATCGCAGCTCGCCAAGCCCTTCCTGACAAGCGTTTTGATCCCCGAAGCCTCATCGGGCGCGATCCCGAAGTACGAGGGCAACCCGCCGCACGCCTTGACCGCCTCGCAGATCGCCGGGCCGTTGACGTCACACACCTGCCCCCGCCCGATTTTTTCGCCAGCCAGCACGAGCTCCGCGCCGCTCGAGATGACCGCGACCCTCTGCCGCCTGCGCACTTTGACCATCTCGATGCCGACTGCGGCCAAGGTGCCGATTGCTGCGGGGGTGAGCTCCTGCCCGGCACGCAAGATTTTCGTGCCCCGCTTAAGCTCCGAGCCGCGTTTGACTACATTCTCGGCCGGTGCGACTGGGCGGTAGACATCGACGACGTTTCCGCGTACAACCGAATGTTCTACCATCACCGCCGCATCCGCCCCCTTCGGTATTGGTGCCCCGGTGGCGATTTCGGCGCACCCTCGCTTACCCAACCTCAAGCTTGGCCACTCGCCAGCCCATACGCTACCGACCAGCTTCAGCTCAACCGGCGCGCCCTCACTTGCCCCAAAAGTATCGGCAGCGCGAACCGCGTATCCATCGACTGCCGCGCGGTCGAACAGGGGCAAATCCATAGCTGAAACCACATCAGCCGCGAGGATCCTTCCCCCCGCCCCGCCGAGCGGTACCACATCCACGCGCGCCTTCGGACGCCAGTGCCTCCCTAGCACTTTCTCGGCGTAATCGGGCGTTACAACACGCAGCGGGTTAGGCACGAGATCCCGAATAAGATTAACCATCGAAGCTTAAAATTTGCCCGAAATTAAACACATACGATTAACACTCGAAAAAGTGGGGCAATTGTGGTCATGGCAAGCTGCTGATCGAAGTGCAATCCCCGTACGGCTTTGCGTGGGATTTTTAAGGCCGGAGATAGGTTTTTATGTTTCCCGCCCGCCGTTGAAGCAAGGAATGCAACGATTTTGATGATCTTTGTATTCCGATTAGGGGGAACTAAAATGGAAAGGAGACCATTCGGCCGAAGACCGTTCAGGACCGGCCCGCGGGAGATGCACAAGGCGGTTTGCGCAGATTGTGGCGCTGAGACCGAGGTGCCATTCAAGCCCGCTGAGGGAAGGCCCGTCTACTGTAGGGAATGCTTCGCCAAACGCAGGCCGCGAAGAGAGAGATTCTGATTCCTTGGAACTCAAACCGGCTGCACATCGCGCGTTACGAGAATGTGCTTTTGACCAAATCTCGTGACGCGTAATTTTTATTTTTGAACTCGATGAACGTAGCACCCGTCATTTGGTGAGTGCGTTTTGGACGTATATGCGTCGCTTCGACAAGCTTTTTGCTCGCATGGACGTATATGCGTCATATCTTGAGGTAAAGAAGCGGGAATTTTGGTGACGTATATGCGTCGCACGGTTCTGTTTCTCCTTTAAATAGAACCCCTGCGCAAAGGCTCGGCGGGACGTATATGCGTCGCGACATCGGATACTTAGTCGTGTGGGATAAGCCCGGAACTAGGTCAGCGCCTGGCAGATTTTACCGCGAGATGAAGACCGAGTTCGGGGGCGACGTAAGGTTCATCCAACGTAGCGTCTACGGGGCAAGGAACTTCGGAATCGCCCGCAGGCTGGCAGAGCTAGCAAAGCGCTATGGTTTGAAGGTTGTGATATTCCGGTTGTTGAAATTGGCGCGAGGCTAACAAACGTAACCGAGCATCAGCCACTCAAGCGCGCTTTTATCCGGGCAGGAATCAGTACAACTCGATCTCAACGAGGCTACCCTCTTTGAAACCCTCGATGTCCTCTGGTACGATCACGAAACCATCAGCGCGCGTCATCGAGCTCAGGATGCCGGAACCCGTGACCATTATGGGCTCTGCGAATAATCTGCCACCCTTCTCCCGCAGCTTCACACGTACCACATCGACGCGTCCGAGCGTGGAACTAATTCTGCGTGTGAGCTTGGCGCGGGTTATTGGGTATCCGCGGTTCGCCGGTAATCCTTGCATCGCTCGAAGTGCCGGCCTGACGAGCATATCGAAGGCCACAAGCGAAGCGACTGGGAACCCAGCCAAAGCAAATATCGGCTTGCCTTCGATGACGCCAAAAGCCGTCGGGCCTCCGGGGCGAATCGCGACGCCATGAAAGAGGAGTTCGCCGAGCCCAGATATCGCATCCGGCACGAGGTCGTGCTCCCCAACTGAGGTGCCTCCGGAGATTATGACCATGTCCTCTCTCGACCCCTCCTTCAATACGCGCTTCAGCGGTTCAAGTTCGTCCGGCACCGGGCCGAGCCGAACGGGCACCCCCCCACACCCCACCACCGCGGCCTCCAGGGAGTAGCTGTTAGCGTCCGTGATCTGCCCGGGCCCGAGGGTTTCCCCAGGTTCCCGGAGCTCGCCGCCGGTGGCTATAATCGCGACCCCAGGTTTCCGCGCGACCAGAACCTGAAGCCTGCCGATCGAGGCGAGCATCCCTACGTCTTGAGGGCGGAGCACCTGCCCACGCTTCAGCACAGTCTGTCCGGGCTTCACGTCCTCGCCGCGTGCAGACACATTCTTCCCAGGGGTGACCGGTCGCATAACCTCCAATCGTCTATTCTCGAGCCTCGTGTGCTCAACCATGACCACAGCATCGGCCCCCTCCGGGAGAGGTGCCCCAGTCATGAGCCTGACCGCCTCGCGCTTTCCCACTTTAATTTTCGGGCAAGTGCCGATATCGGCCGAGCCGACCACGTGAAGCTTTATCGGTCTGCCCTCCCTAGCTCTAAAAGTGTCCGCAGCCCGAACCGCGTATCCATCGACAGCTGAGCGGTCGAAAGGCGGCACGTTGACCTCTGAAATCACATCCTCCGCAAGCACCCGCCCTCGCGCGCGATAAAATGGCATCTCCTCAGGCTCGACTTTTTTAATCTTGGAAAGCACGAACTTCAGGGCGTCGTCTAGCCTCATATACCGGGCGAACCCTCGCATCCGAACTCGCATCTCACTCACGCGCGTGTTTGATGATGTGGCCGAGTTCCGGCAGGATGAGCTCCATCGCGACCTCGACGGCGTTCGGCGCCCCCGGCAGGCAGAACACTGGCTTCCGCCCGATCAGCCCGGCGATCGCGCGGGTCAAGAGCGCTGCCCCGCCGACCTTTTCGTACCCGATGCGGCGCAGGATCTCCCCGAACCCAGGCAGCTCCTTGTCGAAGAGAGGTTGCAGCACCTCAATGGTGACGTCTCGAGCAGTCACCCCCGTGCCGCCGGTGGAAATCACAGCATCGATTTTTGGGTCCACGATGAACCGCTTGACCGCGGCTCGGATCTGCTTGGTGTCGTCTGGAACGATGAGCCTCACCGTCGCGTGCCCCGCCGCGCGAAGCCTCCGCTCGACCAGCTTGCCCGAGACATCCTCGTCCCGCCCCTCCCGCATCGCGAGCGCGCGGGTGTCACTCACCACGAGCACTGCCACATGCAGGTGCTTCGGCGCCCCCCTGCGGTACTCTATGCCGCTCATCCCTTCACCTTCCTCAAAATCTTTATATCGGTGATTGCAGTCGTTGGGTACTGCCCAGCCTCGTCCTTCTCGAGCCCCTTGACCATGTCCCAAATCGTGAGCAACGCGGCCGTGACGCCAACGAGCGCCTCCATCTCGACGCCAGTTTTTCCCACACTCCGAACTTCAACCGTTACTGCAATTTTGTCCTTGCCGACTTTGAAATCGATATTTACGCCTGTAATTGATATCGGATGACAATGGAAGAGAAGCTCCGATGTTTTTTTGATAGCGTTGATTGCCGCAACCTCTGCTACCGCTAAAACGTCGCCTTTTCGTATTTCTTTTTTTAATATTGCTGTGAGTGTTTTTAGCTTAAGGTGAATTGCTCCTTGGGCACAAGCCGTCCGAACCGTATCTTTCTTTTTAGTTATATCGACCATCCCGGTGCTTGGGCGCCTAAAACCCCTAATGACCATTTGACCTCCCCTAAGAACTTCCAACCATCTGGGGTAATAATGTATTTGATACAGCAGCAACGCCCCTTGGGTTTTAGACAAACGAAATATCAGCAAAGAACGTTGGTCAAACCGCTGAGCTACTAGTAGTACATGAAGCCGTGAAACTCTTCCTTCGGCGAGTACACGTAGCTCCTGCCGATCTTTGCCCGCTTGACCCTGCCCGAGTGCTCGAGCTGTCTGAGCACCTGCTGCACCAAGTACATCTTGCACCCTAGGATGCGCGCGATGTCGCGGGCCTGCAGAGCGCCGTACCGGCGGAGGAGGTACTCGATGAGCTCGTAGCGTATATTGAGCGGCCACTCCTCCTCTTCCTCTTCTTCCTCGAGGTACACGGGCAACTCGATCACGTTCGCACCATTTTTAGTTATCGGCCCCTGCTAAAAAAGTTGTCATCCGTACGCTTTCTTTGGCTCAAATACCTTTTTCAACACCGGCACGAGCTCGCCGCGCTTGAGCTTGCGGTAGAAGCACGAGCGGTAACCCCTGTGGCACGCGCCTCCGACCTGCTCCACGTCGAACACCAGCGCATCCCCGTCGCAGTCAACCCAAACGTCCCGCAGTAACTGGTAGTGCTTCGACTGCTCGCCCTTCAGCCAGAGCCTGCGCCGCTCGCGGCTCCAGTAGTGCATCAGCCCGGTCATCAGAGCCTTCATCACTGCTTGCTTGTTCATGCCCGCGATCATCAGCACCTCTTTTGTCCTGAAGTCGCGTGTCACAGCTGTGACAAGGCCATCTCTGAACTTGAGCGACTTCGCGACTGCTCGAGCCTGAGAAGACGTTAGCTTCAATCGATCACCTTCGTCTCCGCTTAAGCTCCTCCATGACTTCCTCCAGCTTCACCCCTTTTGCCGCGAGCAGGACCATCGTGTGGAAGATGAGGTCCGCCGCCTCGTGTACGATCTCCTGCCGATCACCGCCCTCGCTCGCCCCGATGAGCTCTCTCGCCTCCTCATCGATTTTTTCGAGGATGGCGCCCTCACCCTTCGCGAGCAGGCCTGAGACGTACGACCCTTGCCTCGGGTTCTTCATGCGGTCCTCGACCACCGCGAAAACTTCGTCCAAGACCTCCGTCCCCACCTCATCCCCCCTTCAATCTTTCCTTGATGCTGCGAGCGTGCCCGGGTAATCCCTCTACCTCCGCCAATTGCTCCGCTATCTCAGCCACCCGCTCTAACCCCCGCTTCGAGAGCTCCTGCACGGTTGGTAGTTTAATGAAATCGAGCACCGAAAGGCCGGAACGCCTCCTTGCCGCGCCACCGGTCGGAAGGATGTGGTTTGGCCCGACAGCTAGGTCCCCCGCCGATACCGGGGAGAAACCCCCCACAAAGATGCTCCCGGCATTCTTTATCTGCCTCAGCACCCGCCTCGGCTGCTTGACCATCAGCTCAAGGTGCTCTGGGGCATAAGCGTTGGCGAACTCAATCGCTTCGTCCGCGCTTCCAACCACCACTATCCGCCCGTGCTTCACAAATGCTCTGAGCGCGATCTGCCAGCGTGGGTTTTCTTTGATCATCTCCCTCGCGAGCTCTCGAACCTTGGATGCTAGTTCCTCCGATGTCGTCACGAGCACCGCTGCAGCATCCGTGTCGTGTTCAGCTTGGGACAGGAGATCCGCTGCTATGAACCTCGAGTTCGCCGAGCGATCCGCGATGATCAGAACCTCGCTAGGCCCCGCTGCAAAGTCTATGTCGACATTGGGAGCGACCACCTGCTTCGCTGCGACCACGTAAACATTTCCAGGACCCACTATTTTATCGACTTTCGGCACAGTTTCGGTCCCATATGCCATGGCCGCTATCGCTTGTGCCCCGCCAGCTTTGAAAACCGCGTCTACGCTGGCCACCTTTGCAGCCACAAGCACCGCGGCATCTATTCTCCCGTCCTTCCCCGGTGGCGTACAGACGATGATTCGTTCTACGCCGGCTACCCTGGCGGGGACGGCCGCCATCAGCAGGCTCGAAGGGTATCTCGCGAGCCCCCCCGGCACATAGATGCCGACGCTCTCAAGCGGGCACACAAGCTGCCCGGCCTTGACGCCGGGGGCGAGCTGTTTCACCCACCCCCGCGGTAGCTGTTTGGTGTGGAATTTCCTTATCGCTTCAGCTGCCCCTTCTATCGCCTTCTTCGTCGCCGCATCGAGTTGCCTGCAGGCCGAGCGAAACTCGCTTTCGCTCACCCTGATCTCGTCGGCGCTGAGCTTTACCCCATCGAAGCGTTCGGTGTACTCCAATAGTGCTTTGTCGCCCCCTCCCCGAACGTCTGAAACTATTTTTAACACGCGCAGGAGAACTGAATCCACGTCGAGCTCGGAGCGCTTTAACAGCTGCTCCCTCTCTTTCTGGGAGCATTCCCTCAGCCTCACTATTTTGAGGGGCTCCATCTATCTCACCTTCACCCCCCGCTCGCGGAGGTAGTCTTTGACCTGCCTCACCGTGTAGATGCCGAAGTGGAAAATGCTTGCACAAAGAGCAGCATCTGCCCGACCGGTGGTTAACACATCGTAAATGTGTTCGAGTTTACCAGCACCTCCCGAGGCGATGACCGGGATGCCGACCGCTTCTGCTATCGCTCGCGTCCCCTTGACATCGTATCCTTCCCGCGTGCCATCCGTGCGCACACCCGTGTAGAGGATCTCACCAGCGCCAAGCGCCTCGACCCGCTTCGCCCATTCAATCATGTCGGTGCCAGTGGGTTTCATCCCGCCGCTGATACAGACTTCCCATTTATTTTTTCCGATTTGCTTCCCGTCTATGGCGCTTACCACCCTTTCCATTCCGAACTCGCGGGAAAGTTCGCGCAGGAGCTCGGGTCTTTTAACCGCGGCGGTGTTCACCGAGATCTTACTAGCCCCCGCGTCTAGGACCGCTCTGGCATCATCAACGCTCCGGATGCCCCCACCGACAGCCAACGGGATAGAAATCACGCTTGAAACCCTCCGAACGGCGCCGAGCAACGTCGGCTTATTTTCGGGGGTCGCCACGATGTCGAGGAGCACGAGTTCGTCAGCTCCATCTTCCTCGTAACACTTGGCGAATTCGGCTGGGTCGCCCACATCCCTCACGTCCCTGAAACGCACCCCCTTGACGAGCACGCCCGCCCTCGTGTCCAGGCATGGGATAATCCTACGGTAGGGGCGCAATCATAATGCCCCCTTCGTGCTCGGCACCCCCTTGGCGCGCGGCCGCTTGCTCACCGCCTCCGACATCGCCATGCCGAGCGCCTTGAAGATCGCCTCCGCCCTGTGGTGGTCGTTCCGCCCGCGCAGAACCTTGACGTGCAAGTTCAGCCTCGCGTTTGCGGCGAGGGTTTGGAGCAGGTGCTCGATCAAGTCCGAACTCAAGTCATCCAACCTCTTCTTCGCGAATTCCGCGTCCACCTCTGCGTAAGCGCGGCCGCTTAGGTCAACCGCAACAAGCACCAATGCATCCTCCATCGGCACGAATGCGTCACCCATGCGCCTGATGCCCTCCTTCTTACCCAAGGCTTTGTTTATGGCTGTGCCCAGCGCTATCATCGAATCCTCAGCGATGTGGTGCTCCAAGTCGCCGCGCGCCTTGAGCCTGAGGTCAAAAGAGCCGTGCTTCGCGAAGCTGCTCAGCAGGTGATCGAGGAATTTTATGCCCGTGTTGATTTTTGCCTCACCAGAGCCATCGAGGTTTACCCTGACCTCAACCGTCGTCTCTTTGGTCTTCCTCTTAACTTCACCGACCCTCATCGCCACCGGCCTCCATCGCCTGCTTTAACGTAAATTTGCCCTCATATAGAGCCATCCCAATTATTAAGCCAGCCGCTCCAGCCTCCTTTGCCACGCGCACATCATCCAGCGACCCAACTCCACCCGATGCAAACACCGGAATTTTGACCACGCTGACGAGTTTTATTATTTCATCCACCGCCACGCCAGCCATCCTGCCTTCGACGTCAACGCTGGTGAAGAGCAAGGCTCCGACTCCCATCCTCTCGAACTCTTTCGCCGCACCGAACACCGATTTGTCCGTCTGGGTGCGCCAACCCTCGATCGCAACTTTTCCTGCTTTCGCATCGAGCGCTACCACGACGCGCGCGCCACCAGCTAGCTCCACGAGCTCTTTCACCAGCTTCGGATTTTTCACGGCAGCGGTCCCCAGTATCACGCGATCTGCACCTATCCCGAGGAACTCGCATGCCCGCTCAACCGTCCTTATGCCTCCGCCTACTTGCGCGTTGACTCTGGTGTTCGCGAGCACTTCGGCCACCTGCCCAAAATTGTCGCCAGTTCCCATCGCCGCATCCAAGTCGACGATGTGTAGGTAGTTCGCCCCCTCGGCAACCCATCTCTGCGCTACCTCAACTGGATTGCCGTATTCTTTTCCTGTGCCGGGCATGCCTCCCACCAACTGCACGCAGCGCCCCCGCATTATGTCCACGCTCGGAATCACCAGCATGTCAACACCCCTGTTTACATCACGGCAGGATGCGCTCGATCGGCACCACCAGGATGTCGCGCGCCCCCGCCCGCCTCGCCCGCTGCACCACCTCGTAAACTTTGTCCGCCTCAACCACCGCCTGCACCGCGAGCATCGGCTTCCTCGCCTCCACGCGAGAAACCGTCGGGCCGGCCATCCCTGGCATCACTCGCTTGATCGCCTCCAGCTTCGCCTCGGGCACATTCATCAGCACGAGCTTCCTGCCGCGCGCCCGGACGACGCTACCCAGCGCCGTTTTTATCTCATCGATTTTCACCCGCTCGGCACGCAGGCTCTTACGGTTCGCGACCAGCCGCGCGGAGGTCTTGAGGAGCTCGTCCACCTCGCGAAGGCCGTGCGTCCGCAAGGTCGTCCCCGTGCTCGTCAGGTCTACTATTAAATCGGCGACACCGACGAACGGCGTTATCTCCGCCGCCCCGGAGACGCGTACGAGCTCCACCTTCACGCGTTTCTTTGCAAAGTACTCGCTCGCCAAGTTTGGGAACTCGGTCGCCACCTTTGCACCGGCTTTGATGTCCCTGGCCGACTTGATTCCGGTTCTCTCGTGCGCGGCCACCACGAGCCTGGCAAAGCCAAAGCCTAGGTCGAGCAGCTCGACCACGTCTGCGCCGCTCTCGCGCACTAGGTCGTAGCCGGTTATGCCCAGGTCTGCCGCACCCCTCGCCACCAAGCCAGGGATGTCCTGCGCCCGAACGAACACGAGCTCCAGCTCCGGGTCTTTCGTCCGGGCGAAGAGCTGCCTTTCATCCCTGTCCACAGCCCCTATGCCGGCATCCTCGAGCAAGCGGATCGCCGGTTCCTGCAAGCGCCCCTTGTTCGGGAGCGCGAGTTTCACCACCACTTTAAACCCCCCTTTTGAATTTTTTGAGCGCGAGCACGAGTTGCCGGTTCTGCCGCGGCGTGCCGACGGTTATCCTGACGTATTTCGAACCAGCCCCCCTGAAGCCCGAGAGGTCACGCACGAATATCTTGCGCTCTGCGAGGAAATCACAAAGCTCCGGCGCGCTGGCCCCCAGCGGGCTGACGTCTGCCATCAAGAAATTCGCATCGGAGGGCAGGACCTTGAGGCCGAGCTTCGTAAGTTCGCGACGCATATACGTCCTCCCGCTTTTAATCATCGCCACGACCTTGCGCAGATACCGCTGGTCGCGCAGTGCCGCAACGGCCGCGGCCTGGGCCAAGCGGTTGACATTGAAGGGCGCGCGAACCCGCTCGATGGGCTCGATGAGATTGGGGTTACCGACGGCGTAGCCGACGCGCAGACCCGCGAGCCCGAATGCCTTCGAGAGGGTGCGGAGAACGAGCAAGTTTTTCCTCCCCACCGCCAACTTGGCCACGGAATACCCGGCGAACTCCGCGTATGCCTCATCGACCACCACGAGCTTTCCGCTCCCCAGTAGCTCGCGCAGCCCCTGTAAGCTCAGCCCATTGCCGGTCGGGTTGTTCGGCCTGCCGATGAAAACCAGCACCGCGCCCTTCGCTGCGCGCTTGAGCCCCTCCGCGCACCACTCGAAGTTGGGCAGGCTGTAAAAGACCGGCCTCCCCCCGTTGGCGCGACATGAGAGCTCGTACATCGCGAAAGTTGGCAGGGGGATGAGCACGCGGCCCAAGGGGTTGATGAACACCTTGCATACCAAATCCACCAGCTCATCCGAGCCGTTGCCGATCGCCACACAGCTCGCGTCAACCCCGAGGTAGGCCCCAATCGCCAGCTTCAACCGCGTCGCGCGCGGATCAGGGTAAAGCCCCGCGAACTTGAGCTCCCGCCTGAGCGCGCGCAGCACCGTTGGGGATGGGCCGTAGGGGCTCTCGTTGGATGCGAGGTTGATCGCCCCCGGGACCCTGATGTCATACTCGCGGGCCAGAGGGTACGAGGCCCCCGCGCGCAGCATCTCGCCAACGCGTTTGGGTATCATCCCCTCACCCCTCCGCCCCGTAGAGCCTATCCTTCCCGGCGTACCGCTTCCAGACGTAGTTCCGCTCGAACGTCAGCTCGCTCGGCACCCCGGCACGCTCGAGCACCGCCTGAGCCTCGTCCAAGCTGCGGGTTGGCACGAGCTCCTTCGCCACCTTGCTGATTCTGTCAAAAATCACCCGCGGGTCGAAGTAGAATGTCATCGCTGACATCGGGGTCAGGAGGACTTTTCGATAGCCGCCGCGGATCTCTATTTCGCCGCGTAAGCCCCTGGCAGCTTTAACAGCCAGCGCGCTCGACTCGGTCTTGGTCTTTGGAATCACCCCATCAAGCACCCCCAGGTCCTCAGGGGTCAAGCCGCTGGCGCCGAGAAATCCACCGTAGCCGGCGATGCGCGCGAGCTGCTGGTTGAACTGCTCAAAGCTCAGCTCGCCGTCGGTGCAGCAGCCGAGCACCCCAAGCACCGCCGGTACCTTCAGATTGACCATCGCAGCCAGCACCATGCTATCCGCCAACATACTATGAAGGCCCTCCTCCGAACCCGAAGCTAGGACATCACCCCCAACATCGATGCCAACGAACAGATCGATGCCGAGTTGTTCCATCGCCTCGTTTAACCCCTCGATCACCCCCTGCACCCCGCTGTTGAGGTCCACGAGCACCGTTTCCTCGCCCAGCACCTCCGCCACGACTGACTCGGTAAAGCGGATGCCCTTCGTGGTTCGCGTTTGAGCATTCGCGAGCCCGACCGTCGCCGAGAGCCGCTTGATCTCGATTATCTCCTCCATCTTGCGTGGCCCGGGCTCAGGGTCGTTCACGTAGCGCTCCCAGGTCAGCCCGCCGATGAGCGTCCGCATGCCGAGCCAGCGTAGGTAGCGCGAGGTCGGGAGGGTGCCCACTACATCGCCGCCCCCGCCCACGCCCAACACCAGCGCGTAGCTCGACTCCCCTACAAGCGCTTCGAGCGACTTCGCCATAACATCCCGCCAAGATTTGGTTCCCTTTGTATATAAATTTTACTAAAAAATCTATTTTGGAAATTTTATTTACTTAAAAGCGAAAAATTTAAATAATGTTTACAAAAACAGTAATTTGGGGAGCGGTTTAAGCGTTTGGGGGTGTAAGAAATGGAGCTCGATTCGATCGACCGGAAGCTGCTCGACCTCTTGCAGGCCGACGCCAAGTTGCCCTACGCGAAGCTCGGGAAACGCCTAGGCATAAGCTCGTCGGGGGTGCACAAGCGGGTGAAGAGGCTCGCGGATGCTGGCGTGATCAAAAAATTGGTTGCGGTAGTCGACCCCCAGCTGATAGGGAAAAAGCTCAAGGCGTTCATCGGCGTTTCGACCGCCCCCGGAACATGCGGCGAGGTCATAGCTCAGCTGGGCAAGCGCCCTGAGGTGCTCGAAATCCACGAGGTCGCGGGTGAGCACGACCTTTTTATAAAACTCATCACCGACGATACGCTGAAGCTCAACGAGTTGCTTCACGAGATGGACCGCATCCCGGGGGTGAGCACCACTCGCACGCTCATCGTGCTTAAGACGGAGAAAGAAACAAACGCGGTAGTGCTTGGCGGCTGGTGATTTTTTACTGTTACATATGTAACATAACAAAATTTACTGTTACACGTGTAACATAAAAACGAAAATCTGTCTCAGCCCCCGAACATTATTTAAGCGCGCAAGAAAACCTTTAGACGAGGAGACGCGCTTGCTTTTCAGAAAGAAAAAACCGGCCCCCGCGCCAGCTTTGGATGCGGGATCAAACCCCAGCGAAGCCGCTGCAACTCCCCCTAAAAAAAAGGTCGATGCCCCCCCGTTCGAGATTTTGGACGAAGACGCGCTGTTAGAAGAGCTGGCGGAGAAGCTCGCCACTAAGGGAGGCAAAGGGGTTAGAATCCCTGCCGAGGCCCCTGCTGTTGAAGCGCCCCCCGAGGCCCAGCTGGCGGCTGGTGTGGAAGCGGCCGAAGCCCCGCCAGCCCCCGAGGTAAAACCAGAGGAGCAGCTGAAGTTGGTCGAGGCCGACGTTTCCCTCGCTGAGCTCCAAGAAAAAATCGCCGCTATGGAGAAGATCGAGGCCCCAAAGGAGTTCGGGGTGTACTGCACCTTCGAGGTGCCAGAGGGCTACCAGGAAATCGAGCGCTACTGGGTGGCCAAACCCTACGCGTGGGTGGCAATCCTCCACAGCCCCGAGCGCAACGAGCGGCTCTACCACCTCGTCGAGCCCAGCCTAACCCCAGCCGAAAAAACCGCCCTCGAGCTCGTCCACGCCCGCCTGCTCGACCGCCTGGTTTACGATGAAAAAATCAAGGATCGCGACAAAGCCATCATGGATAAGATGCTCGGGCTTTTAACCGAGTACGGGGTGGCCCTTCACGAAAAATCGGTGCGCAAGCTCTTCTACTACCTGAAGCGCAACTACATCGGCTACGGCAAAATCGACGGCTTGGTCCGCGACATCAATATAGAAGACATCTCATGCGATGGCGTAAACGTGCCCCTCTTCACTTACCACCGGAAGCACATGAGCATCAAGACCAACCTCATTTTCAAAAATGCCGAGGAGCTCGATTCATTTGTAATTCGCCTGGTTGAACGCGCCGGCAAGCAGATATCGCTCGGCAGGCCCACCATCGACGCCTCGCTGCCGGAGGGCTACCGCCTGCAGGCTACCTTGGGTACGGAGGTGACGACGCGCGGCAGCTCCTTCGCGATCCGCAAGTACGCCGAGGAGCCCTTCACCCCCACCGACCTCGTCCTCTACAGCACCTTCTCACCCGAGATGCTCGCCTACTTCTGGCTGGCGGCAGAGAACAAGAAGAACATCTTCATCATAGGGGGTACGGCAAGCGGGAAGACCTCGACGCTCAATGCCTTCTCCATGTTCATTTGGCCGGATGCAAAAATCGTTTCAATCGAGGACACGCGCGAGCTGACGCTATACCAAGAGAACTGGGTGCCGAGCATCACCCGTCCCGCCCCCGGCGAACGGGCGATCGACATGTACGAGTTGCTCCGCAGCGCCCTCCGCCAGCGCCCCGAGGTGATCATCGTCGGTGAGGTTCGCGGCAAGGAGGCTTTGGTGATGTTCCAGAGCATGGTCACCGGCCACACGTGCTACTCAACGATGCACGCAGGCTCGATGCAGGAGATGGTCCACCGCCTCGAGGGGGAGCCGATCAACGTCCCCCACCATATGCTGAGTTCACTCGACATCGTCTGCACGCAACTCCTCACCTACTACCGAGACCAGCGGGTTCGCCGGGCACAGAGCGTGGCCGAAATCACAGGGATAGACCCTGCCACCGGGTCGCTCCGCACCAACCGCATCTTCGAGCGGAACCCGCTTACGGATGAGTTTGAGAAGGTCGGTGAATCGCAGGTGCTCCGCGAGATAGCGCGGGAGCGGGGTTGGAGCGCGCTGCAACTCGAGGAGGAACTCCGGAACCGCCGCGCAGTTCTCGAGTACCTGGCCAACAACAAGATAAGACGGTTGTCCGAGGTTGGGGCCATCATCAGACAGTACCACTTTGACAGGGATGGGGTAATGAAGCAGGTGCGTGCGCCACCCAGCAGATAAATATTACCCCGTGAAAGAGATAGTTTAGATAAGATGAGCACCCAGAGCCTTGCTGCAGGTTTGTTCGGTCGTTTCACGCGGGGCAAGAGGTACGGCGCGCTGCAGGAGAGCTTGAGGCGCGCCCGAATGGCGGCCTCCGCCGATGCTTACGTCGCCACATCCATGCTTTACTCCTGCCTCACGAGCTTTGCCGGCGTCATGGTCGGTTTCCTCCTCGCCTTCATCTTGGAGCTGTCATTCCCCTACATGCTCGTGCTGATGGTGCTCTTCGCGGCGCTTTTCGTGTTCTTATCCTACCAGCTCCTCCTCCTTTACCCAAGTATGTCGGCGAGTGAAAAGGCGCGGAAGGTGGATATCGCGCTGCCCTATACAGCCAGCTTCATGTACGCGCTGAGCCGGAGCGGAGCGACCATCACCGACATCTTCCGCGAACTGAGCACGAGGAGGGACGTTGGCGAGCTCGCCGCCGAAGCGAAGGTTTTCCTGCGCGACGTCGAGTACCTCGGGAGAGATCCGCTCACGGCGCTCCGCAACCTCTCGCGCTCAACCCCCTCCGAGCGCTTCAAGAACTTCCTCGAAGTCATGGTGTCCATCATCGAAACAGGGGGGGACACGACTAACTACTTCGCCACGAAGTGCTCCGAGTACCAAGCGCAGGTGAGAGAGGATCAGAAGAAGTACATCAGCACGCTTGAATTCATGGCCGAGTTCTACGTCATCATGGTCGTGTTCGCGCCCCTGCTCTTCCTGACCATATTTATTCTGATGGGGATGCTTGAAACGATTGCCGAGGCGCTACTCTACGTGATAGCGTACATTTGGATCCCATTCGGCTCGATAGGTTTTGTCGTCGCGATCAGCGCCGCCTCGAAGGGGAGGCTGAAAAGGGTGCCGCTTGGGTTCAGACGACCCGAGGCTTTCAGAGATGTGGCGGTCGTGCGGGGCGACGAGAGGGATAGGGCCATGCTGAGGCGCATTTTGAAGAGCGCGTCGGCTATTGGGCTGAAAGCGGCTCTGAAAAACCCGGCCAGGGCAATCCGTGAAAATCCATCGTACATCCTGCTCGTAAGCGTGCCGGTCGCCATGGTCTTTTTCATCGTGAACCCCCTGGGTGGCTGGAGCTGGTACAGCGGTGCGGAGCCCATCTCCTCCTCCGTCTTTGCCGCCACCATAGCCCTCCTGCCCTACATCGTGGCCTTCGAGCTCAGGTCGAGATGGGTCAAGCAAACCGAGGATGCGTTGCCTGATTTCCTCAAATCGCTTGAGAGTGCGATTAAGTCCGGCTTGACCCTCTCGCGCTCAGTCGCCGTCACTGCAACGACCGAACTCGGCCCGCTCAGCGATGAAGTGAGACGGATGGATCGCAGTATCAAATGGGGAACTTCAAGCACCGAAGCGTTAGGCGAGTTCGAGCGCCGTACGGGTGCCTCGCCTGAGGTTTCGCGAAGCGCCACCGTCATCAGGAAGGCTGCTGAGGCTGAGTCTGACATAAGCGATGTCCTCAAGATCGTGTCGAGCGATGTCGATACGGTGAGGTCGCTCAGGAAGGAGCGCCGCTCGGCAATGTTCATATACAAGATCATCATAATCCTTACCTTCGGCGTCTCCCTCATCACCGCGTACTTCATCGTCACGAGCTTCCTCAGCATTCAACCCGTGGGGGGGGCCGAGGTGCCCGGCTTTACCACCGGCGGGATAGACATCGGGCTGGTGAAGGAACTCTTCTTCCACGCCCTCCTCTTGCAGGCGCTCTTTGTCGGGGCGCTCGCGTCGCAGATGGGTGAAGACGATCCACGCGCCGGTTTGAAGTACTCAGTCGCGCTGCTCTTACTCACCTACGTGGTGTTTGCCCGCTGGGTTCTGCCCGCCCTGCCGCAGCCTATCCAGGCCGAAGAGATGGCGATGGCAGCCGCGTTTTTTTAGTTTGGTTGCGGTTCAAACCCACAAACCCAGTTTGAAAATTTTTGCCTTCATTTTTGTCTCGCGGGGCCGTGCGCATGCAAGGGATGCGCCGTTCCATCCGGTGGGTTTTATGGGCCGAGCGCCCTGATCCAGCCGTTATAGATCCAGTGGGTGGCGACGACCACAGCCTGCTTTGAGGCCTCGCAGTCGCGTGGAAACCCAACCCTGATCTCGAGGTCCCCATACTCCCAGCTCGAAACGGTGCCCCTGCCATCCATCCAGTAAAACAGCAGGCCGTTTTCATAACCGACTTGGGTCCCACCCGGCGTGATGATGTTGTCGATGAGCGAGTTCATGCCCGGCTCGGCGTAATTGTCCAAGTAATTGTCAAGGCTGGCATAACCAGCTATGCAGTCCGGCTTCACTGGCTCGTAATAGTAGACCTGCCCCTCCTCGTGGTCGTGCACCTCATCCCAGTAAGTGTAGCCCAGCTCGCTCCCGTAGAGGTTCTCAAAATACACCCGCGCGTTATCGTGGTGGGCGAACGTCGTGAGATCCGCCCAGTAGTGAGCAGCGATGCCAAGGTAATAGGAGGCGTTGTCGTAAGCGCCTGCGCCCCAAGCGCTTCTAGCCTGCCTGAGCCAGTACTTGCCCCGCTCCTTCGCGTAGGTGGCGAGATGGGACTTGTCCGTGTAGTAAGGGGCCAGTCTCCAGCGGTCGGGGGCAACCGCGCCGGCGTTTATCAGGGTCCAATTCAGGTTTTCTTTAACGCTCTGCGGGGTCGCTGGGTCCTCGACGATCGCCTTGTGAGCCACCTCGGCTATCTTCCAGTGGGTCTTCCACCTCCAAGTACCGCTCTGCGGCGCAAGGGCGAGCAGCAGCACAGCGCCGAGCAGGACCAGCACGAGTTTTTTCATGGGCTCACCCAGCCACCACGTCGAACTCCTTGACCGCCTCGTAGTAGAATATGTCTCTCTCACCGCTCGGGCCCTTGCCGTCGATGGTGAGCTTGACCCAGCCCTCATCCAAGTCCGCGCTTACAGAGCTGTTGGCGTTGTTCCTGCTGTTGATCTCTCGTGAGGCCTGCTCGAGGTACTCCCGCCAAGCCATCGGGTAGTCCGTCTGTACGATGAGCTCGACGCTCGAGCGGTTGGGGGCGTTGTCAGGCCTGACTGTGTAGACCCTCGGCTTGCGCATGAACAGCCCCACCCCACCCGCACCTGTTCCAGCGACCAAGGTCCGGCCAGAGGTGTTTGTGATCAGGGTCAAGTTAACCTCTACCTTAAGGTTCTCGCTCCCCGGGATGTTCTCGACCACAATCATGTTTGTCGGCGGCGAACTCATGACGCTCCTGTCGTTCTGCGCTACGATCACTGCCTCCCCCTCGCACACCAGGGTCTGCCGCGGGTAGTAGCGGCTGCGCGTGTCCAACTTGACCGAGCCAAAGCCGGAGCGGTAGGCGATACGCATCTCGTGCAACGCGGGGGCCTTTGTCATCGTGCTGTCCGGTGCCAACTCGGCCACGTACTGGAGGTAGCGTGAGTTCGGTAGCCCTGCCAAGCTCTCCCCGTTCGAGAACGGGCCGTACTCCACAAGCGAGTTCGGGCTGCTACCAACACTGAGCCAAACCTTGATGCTCGTGCCGGGCGGTCGGGTCGCCTCCCACTCCACGTGCTGCCAGTCCACCACCTGCCCCGCATCGAAAACGCGGGACACGAAGTTGTCAGCCCCGCGGTAACCAACGACGAACCTGAACGGGATGTCGCGGTAGGCCTTGGTGCTCCAGGTCTTCGCGTCCTCCGAGTATATGTAGGGGCTCTCCTTCGCACCATAGGTCACACTGCAATAAGTGTCTTGGTAGGCCCAGGAGGTCTTCATCGTCTGCACATCCAGGTGATTCGAGCCGTCCGACCCGGGGGACAAGAGGCAGATATCGTATATCTCCCCCTGCCACAACGTGTACGACATCGGCAGGGTGGCCCTGACCCAAGCGAAGTTCATCTCCGATGGGACGTCGAGCGGCCCCACCAGCACCGCGTCCACAAGGGTGCCCAGCCTGACGTACACCTCGCGTGGCTTCCCCTCCGCCTGCGCCACGAACTCGATCGCCCCTACCTTCAAATTGTCGCCTGGGAACCAGCCGTAATCCTTTTTCATTACCACGCGTTGACCGTGATAGTTGTGCCCGTGCAGCGATTGTGTGCCCTTGTAGTACGGGTTGCCATCGTAGTTGTCCGCCTTGTTGTCGGCGTTCGTGTCGAGGTCGAGCACATACACCGGCTCGCGGTTGTACACGATGCTTGTCGGATCCCACGAGACCTCCCACCTGCTGTTCTCCCCGTACCTGTTGTCGATGAAAAGTACGCCGCGCTTGGGGTTGCTCCTGTAGTTTATCCACATGTTGTCCGGGTGGCGGGGCTTGGTGGCGACGATTGTTATGTAGTTATCCTGGCTCACGTAGCTTGGCATGTTTGGCCTCGCATCGACGACGATGTGGTAGACGTTGTCCTTCACGAGCTGCGGCAGTTGGAACCTCACCTCCAGGCGCGGGTACGGCATGAACCACTCCCACGACCACGTCTTGTCGGGCTTGCCGTAATTCTCTGCGAGACCGCCGAACATGTCTGGGAGCACCGCCCCCGGATAGCCGTTGCTGTCCCCACAGATCCTAACGCGCCACCAGTTGTCATCATCCGCCACCCCCATGGAATCTCCAGGCCTTACCACCCTACCGTTGTCGACAGCCTGGGTGAGGAGCCTAACCCTGTAAACCCTCGCGTTCTCCGCCGCGGTGAACCGTATCGAGAACACCTTCTTATCGTTGTCCAGCTTGGACTTCGGCGAGAAGCTCGAGGTGCCGTAGAACTCGTCGCCCCAGTAGCTTGCGGCCTTGATCACCACGTCGCCAGGGGAAACGATGTCGATGTTCGCCCCCGAGCGCCCGGTGAGGAAGTCCGAGCGCGTGGTCTGGATCCATGTTTGGAGGGTGGACTCGGCAGGTGGCTTTACAGCAGCCCCCACGGCCTGGTAATCGAACGTTATCGAGTGGAAGGTGGAGGTGGAACTCCTGTCCGTGGTGTTCTCCTTCACCAGGTACTGCAGGTAGCGGCTGTTCGGCACACCCGGCTCCCCGCCGTTCGTCGCCTGCACCCAGTCGCTCCACCCCGTGCCGCCGTACGGGTTGGTGTTCGAGCCGCTCCGCACCTTCACCCCAACGGTCGTGCCCGCCGGGGTTACTGCCTGCCAGCTGACCCTCTTCCACCTCACATTCTCCCCGGCGTCGAAAACCGGGGACTCGAGGTAGCCGTTCTCCCTGAACCTGTTCTCCACGATGAAGCGGAAGATGACATCCCTGTTGTTATCGTCGGTCAACCACGTCACGCCCGCATTGGTCGAGCGGCAGGCGGTCGAATTCGTGCCGTCGTATGTCGAGCTGCGGTACCAGGTGCCCGTGAGCTCGGTGTGCGGCGCCATCCAGCGGTAGTAGTTCGAGGAGTTCGCCCCCGGTGACTTGAGGTAGAAGCGGTAGGTCCTGCCCTCCAGCAGCACGTGCGAGCTCGAGAAGTCCTTCCTCACCCACGTCCAGCTCGTGGGGACCTGGGTATTTTCCGCGAACACCCCGTTCTCGAGCTGGCTGCCGCCCGAGACATCCCAGAGCTCGTAGTAGAGGCGGTCGGATGGGGCACCGAACCGCATGACGTACACCAAAATGCCCCTGGCGATCTTATCGCCACCCGAGACATCCCCCGCTATCGTGAACACCTCCCCCCGGTAGTTGTCGCTGTAGATGTTCCAGTAGCCCGCCACCGCGTACGGGTTGCCGCGGTACACGTCCGCCGAGTTATCCGCGTTGTTGTCGAGGTCGAGCACATAAATCGGCTGGGTGTTCCTGACCTGCCAGCTCGTACCGTCCGCCGAGTAGAGCACGTTCTGGTTCTCGTCCAGCGATTGGTCGTAGGGCACCTTGTTCTCGAGCGGCCCCGAAACACGGATGGAAGCCCAGCTCGCGGCTACACCGGCTTTCGACCAGGAGATGCGGACCTCGTAGAAGCGCGGCGTCTCCCTGCTATCCGGGCTCGCGTTCTCCCTCACGCGGTAGCGGCAGTAGCGCCCGACCCTGCCGACGGTGGCGCCGTTGTCGTACGTAGTCCACGGGGAGGGCCAGTTGACGTTGTCGTTGTCGACCTGCACATCCACCGCCAGGGCCGTGCCAGCGGGAGTTGAGTTATCGAACTCTATCTTGCCCCAGCTGGTGGTGTTGTCCTCGGAGTCGTAGGCGGAAGAGCGGAGCCAGCCTCGCGAGCGGTACGTGGTCGGGACCACCTCCTCGACGTTGCAGAGGTCTATGTGGATTGTCGTTTGGGTGTCGTCCGTGTTGTCCGCAGACTCGTATTTGACCGATAGGTTGTCGCCGACTAGGTACTTCGTTATGTCCGCGCCCGCTATTGTCTTTGTGATCGTCTTCTCCGTGGTCGTCAGGTTGTCGATGAAGCTCCACTGCCAGGTGCCGGCCACATTTTCCCAGATGTACACCAAGACGTTTTCTGAATCACCGCTCGTGTAGCCCCTGATGCGGACGTAGTAGTTGTCGAACCCCGTGGCGACGCCCGTGATGCGGTGCTCCCATCGCAGGCCGTACTCGGGAGCCGGGGCCGAGTCGACTTCGAACAGCAGCCTGTCGCCCCAGAACTGGTGGGCGCTCGTTTCGTAGGCCGTCCACACCCTCACACGGACCCTGTTGTCTGAGCTGAGGTACTTGGTGTCGGTGACGGTTATCGTTAAGTTGTTCTCGACCGTGTTGACGCCGGAGTGGGCGAGCGAGTTGTCGTGGTCCCAGCTGCCGTCCGTCCAGTCGTATATCTCGAGGTGGTAGGTGGCGGCGTTCTCGGAGGTGAAGTTGAGGCTGGCCCTGATGCTGGTGACGGTGCTGCCTGCCGGTATGCTGATGGGCGCGGAGGTGCTCTCGAAGTTGAGCGAGTAGGTGGTGGCTGGCAATCTCACCGCAAAAATCCTCGCTTCTCTGATGTATACTGTAGGCCCGCCGGTGCCGCATTTAAATTGGATTTTAAACGTTTGCGAAGACGTATCTAAACTCACCTTTGTCATGGTGAAAAATGTGACGTAATCGGTGCCATCTTTGGGGAGATACACTTTTTCACCAAGATCGGCGGCGGCAGTAACCCAATACAGTCTTGCATATAATTCATCGCCAGCGCTTACTGTAGTGCTTTTAACCATTGCTGAGGCAGCTACAATATAATCTCCCGCGGCGCTTGGTGTAAATGTCAGGGTGACTTTGTCTTGGTAAGTCGTCGCGGTTGTCGAAGTAGCAGCAACCACTTCTCCAAACTGATTATCTGCCCCCAAGTCGTCAATTTTTACAGCAGTGAGCCTTGCGCGCTTTATGTACGCCGTTGCCCCGCTTTCTGTGTAGTACTGAATTTTGAATGTGTGAGGGAAGGATGAAAGCGTTTTTCGAGTTATGGCTGCAAAGGTGTAAAAATGAGTTGTTGCAACGGCTGGCTCCCTCAGACCCTCAGCTACTGTCGTGGCCCCTGTATCATCCAGCAATCTAACGTAAGTGGAGTAGCTGGTGCTCGAACCAGTAAATTCGGCCGTGCCTATCACCAAATAATCGCCAGCCGTCGCTGTCGATGGAAGAGTAAGCGAAAGCTTGTCAACGTAACTCGTTGATGTTGTTTCACTTAGGTCTTCGGAAGTGTTCTCGTAGAAAGTAGTAATTTTCCTTGCAAGTATTCTAGCATTCTTGATCTTTGCCGTCCCGGCAGCATCCGAAGTTTTATACTGAATCTTAAATGTGTACGAGGCGCCGCCAGTAAGAGAAAGTACCTCATGAGTTGTAAATGCGTAATACATATTGACGCCATTCGCATCCCTGGGCTGGAAGTTCTCCCCACCGTAAACTGTCCCGGCACCGTCAACTAGTTGGACATCCGTTCTATAAGTGCCTGAGTTTGTCACAAAGGCACTGGCGATGATCAAATAGTTGTCACTAGAGATAGGGGTAAAAGGACCCAAAGTTACCTTATCGATAAAACTCGTGCTAGTCGTTGTCGACTCGTCGTCACTATTCTCATAACGCCATACAACAACAGATGGAGCGGAGTTCACCTTGTAGTACTGCCCGTCGTCAGCGTTCAGGTAGCTTGGGGAGTTGATGTTATCGCCCGTGACGACGGTGGTGTTCTCTTGGTTCTCTCGGGTGGTAGTCGGCGTGGCGAGGTTCTGTTCCAAAATATTTTCGTAGACTCCATCTTGAACTTTGGTATTCTCCAAAGATGTCCCTGATTGTAGTGAGCCTATCTGCGATTTCCCGTCGATGAGCGTCGTCGGCTCCGCCCCGACGTTGTCGTTCTCCACTGCCCCTGCCACCGCCACCCGAAGCCTGAGCTCATCGCCCGCGGGGGTCCCGCTGTTCTCCCAGTCGATGTTGTCGCTCGCGTCGAACGCGTTCTCCCTTGCCGATGACCAGGTGACCACACCCGGCCCCTGCCGCCAGTTCGTCTGCCTCCAGGTGCCGGAAGCTGTGGTGACCGGCAACGTGTAGCGGAGGCGGACGTTCTCCAGCTCCGGGGTCACGCTGGTGTCCGTCGTCGTGAGCTCGGCGCGGTACTGGGCGTAGCGCGTGGTTTCGTTCAGCGCCTGGCCGTTCGCCACCGTGGTCCAGGCCTTGGTCAGGATGCCGCTCGGGGAGTTGTCGAAGCGCACCTTGACCACGATATTTGTGTTCGCGGGCTTTGTCTCCGCCCAGTCCACGTAGTTCCAGTTCGCCTGGTTGTCTGTGGCGTCGTAGATCGAGGAGGTGAACCAGCCGTTCTTATAGGTGGTGGCTATCCCGGATCCTGTGACCGACACATCATCGAGCATGTACTCCTCGTCGTTCCCGCCGGTTCCCGTCCCTTCGTTGAAGCGTATCTGTAACGCAACCGAGCTGGCGGTGTCGCCGACGTTATACGAGTACTTCGTGTAGGTGCTCAAGTTGAGGGCGGTTCCAGCCAGGTTGAAGAATTGGACCCACGCCCCGCCGTCAACGCTGACGTAGCCTGTGTAATTCTCGTCCCCCTCGAAG
>DYFS01000014.1 GCA_020725055.1 Candidatus Hadarchaeum sp.
AGACCTTGAGGGCCTCAGCTTCAACGAAGTGGAGCTTTCCAGGCACGATGAGCACATGTGGGGGCGGTCCAAAATCAACCCCGCGAAGTTCTCCGGCTCTATTGGCCCTTACAAGCGCATCGTCCGAGCCAGCCCGCGCCACAACGACCGCAAGGGCGTCTGGCGTGAACGCCTGCTTCTTGAGTTTCTCCTCAAGCCCGAGCATGATATCGATCGCCTCGTTCGCGGTCATCGCTCTGCCTTCCTCCGCGCGGATGTCAAGTAGCAGCAGGGTGTGGAGCCCCCGCCCGCGATTTTCGGCCAAAATCTTATAGGGCCTCATTGAGGGGTTATCGGGAAATGGCACGGTCGCGGATGGGCCGAACTTGTAGCTCTGGAGCCCCGCAAGCCCAGCAGCCGCAGAGGCGATTGAAGCGGCTTGGATTATCCTCGTTTCGATTCCAGCTTTGGCGGCGCGCAGGCGGAGGTCGACGTGCGTCGTAGCCATCATCGGGTCGCCGGGGACGAGGAATGCTACCCTGCTCGTTCTCGCATCTTCGAGGATTTCATCGGGGCGCCTTTCGACTACCTCGCGCCCAACAATCTTGATCGGCTTTCCAATTTTTTGCCCCAGCAGCTTTAGATCCAGCTCGGGCACCAAACTCGTGTATAGCTCCGCGTAAACGGCATCAGCTCCCCGCGCCTCGCGTAACCCTTGGAGCGATATCCCCTCGCCGTGCAGGCCGAGGCCGATGAAGGTGAGCATGGCATCGTAAACACTTAATTTGGGCAGACGATATAATTTGTTCGGGGCCCGTGGCTCAGTCTGGTTAGAGCACTCGACGGCAAAGCCGGGTGAAGCTCTTAACCGAGCAGTCGTGGGTTCAAATCCCACCGGGCCCGCCATTCTAACAGCTCAAACGCACAACTTCGATGGCTTTTCGCTCGCAGGTGCCGAGCCCTGCTTCTTGGGCGAGCCCGAGGTGTTTGACTTTCGACGGGTCGACACCTAGGATTTCTGCCCCCACAGCATCGGCTGCAACCGGGTCTTGGGAAAAGATCATCACCCCCAAGCTCTTTGCCTTGCCACCTAGCTCAGAACCCAAGCCAAGCCTCCCATCGATTACCGCGAGGTCCGGGCGTTTGTAGCGGTTGATGTCAACGATGCTCTCCTCGATGCCGAGCCTGTGGAACCTACCCTTGTCCCGCCCGATGGTCGCGCCCAACATGTTTTTGAGCGAAAGGGTCACGCGGACTATCGAATGCCGCTTTAGCACAGCCGCCGAGATTAAATAGGCGTTTTTCAGGGCTAGGGGGAATTCGAAGTGCTTGAGCACCGCAGCTTCTGGGTCTTCCAAAACCTCGAACCTGTCGCGGTTCAGGTCGATGAGCCCCACGCTGTAGCGCCCAGCGAGCTCGGCGTAACTCTGGTCTTTAAAGATAGCGCCGGTGTCGCCAAAGCCAGAGCCCTCCGCAATCACGACCTCGTTACTCGGCTTGAAGTACCTGATGAGGGCTTCGACGGTTTCGGCAGGAGTCGTCACGGGGTAGGGGCGGTTCGTAATGAGGTTCGGCTTTACAACGACTTTCCTCCCCCACACCCTAACGCCCAGCTCCCGCAGGCCTTTCGGTACCGCTGTAGCGGGATCCTCGCCCCCAACCATGACGACCTTGGACTTTTTCATCGTTTGTCCCTCCGAGGTACATTAGCTCAAAAGGGTTTAGCTGGCGGAGTTCAAAATTTACTGGGTGCGGCCATGGGGGAATACCCGCGGTATGTCACGCCCGGGTTCAAGCCATTCGACCCGGTAGAGCTAGCAAGGAGAACCGAGGAAATAGTGACTAGGTATCGGGGCGGGAGGTGCGAGCGTAAATACACGGATTTCTATGCCACGGGTGTTTACGGGGGAATCGCTACTGGCTATACCGCGGGGTGCTGCCTTAGGTGCGTGTTCTGTTGGGTGGGGTGGAGCCGTGATTTTCCAGAAAAGTTCGGAGAGTTCTATTCACCAGAGAGAGCGTTTGAAAAACTGAGCATGGCGGCCCACAAAGCAGGCGTCCATAAGCTCCGCATTTCTGGGGCCGAGCCGACGCTTGGAAAAGACCACTTGCTCGCACTCTTAGAGTTGGTGGAGGGGTCCGAGTTTGACATGTTTATCCTCGAAACAAACGGCATTTTGTTTGGCGTCGATCGGGACTACGTGAAGGAGCTCTCGGAATTCAAGAAGCCGCACGTTCGGGTTTCGCTCAAAGCAGGCACGCCCGAGGCCTTCACGCGAAAAACCGGGGCAAAGCCGGAGAGCTTTGACCTCCCCTTTAACGCGATTCAAAACCTCTTGGATTACGGGGTCAGCTTCCATGTGGCTTCGATGAGCGCCGACCCCAGGATAATGACCCCTGACGAGAGGGCAGCGTTGATTGAAAGGCTCGCAAGCATCAACCGAAGGCTCGCGTTGGCACTTGAGGAGGAGGTCATCGACCCCTACGACACCACGCTTACGAGGCTGAAGCTGGCTGGGCTAGAGCTCGAGTGGCCGCTGAAGCGGGTTTACTGACCCTGCGCCCGCCCGAGGGGCCAAGGTAGGCTTTCACGCGTACTTGTCCAGTCCGAGCTCCTTGAGCTTCTCTGGCGTGGGCTTGCCGTCCTTCCATCCGCGCAGGGCGTAGTACTCGTCCAGCATCGCCTCGAGCTTGACCACGCGCCCCCTCGCCGCCCCTTCTGGCATCGGCTCCTCGAGCAGGCGTTTTGGCAGCGTGTCGTCTTTCCGCGCGAATCCTTCACGGTTGATGAAAAGGCGCTCGAGGTTGTAGATCCGCTCGCCCGTTTTCATCAAATCGGCGACCGTCCACTTCCAGCCAGTGATGGCGTTCAGCATCTCCACGATTTCGGGCGCCCCAATCCCAAACGTTACGAACTTGCAGACGACAGCGGAGTCGGCGATGCAAAATAGGTCTTGGAACGTTTTCACCCACTGGGCCTTGCCCTCGGTAGCGAAGGGATCCAACTTCTGCGGAACACCCAGTATCTCTGGAGCGATCATGTACGCTCGGAGGTGGCAGCCCCCGCGGTTGCTCGTCGCGTACGCTAGCCCGTGCCCCTGGGCGCCGCGCGGGTCGTAGGCTGGTAGCTCGAGCCCCTTGACGTGCATCGCGAGCTCGGGCGCCCCGTACTTCTCCGCAAGCCTCTTCGCCCCCAAAGCGATGTCGTTGCCGAAGCCCACGCGGTACGCGGTCCGCCAGGCAAGCTCGACTATCGCTTGAGGATTGCCGAACTTCAGCTCCAAGCCATCGAGCTTCTCCTTTGAGATCTTTCCTCGCTCGTAGAGCTCCATCGCGCAGCCAACGGTGTTGCCGAAGGAGATCGGGTCCATCCCAAGCTCGTCGCAGAGGTTGTGCGCCTTGGTTATGGCGTTGAGGTCGTCTATCCCGCACTGCGCCCCCATCGACCAATCAGTCTCATACTCAGGCCCTTCGCCCTCGACTTGGTAGGGTGGCTGGGTGACGCGGGTGACGCGGCCGCATGCTATCGGGCACCCCCAGCAGGCCTTGTTTTTGACGAGGATGGTCTTCGCAATCGTTTCCCCACTCGTTCGATCTGCGGTCGGGAAGACGCCAGTTTGGAAATTCCTGGTTGGATAAATGCCGTGTTCGTTGATGATGTTGACCAAAACAGCTGTGCCGTAGGTAGGCAACGCCTGTCCGGTGACGCCGCTCTCCCTGAGCATCCTCGTTGCATTCGCCACGGCCTCGCGGAGCTTCTCCTTGTCGGCCATGTGGGGCTTCTTCGTCCCCCGGACCGCAACCGCCTTCAAGCGCTTCGAACCCATCACCGCCCCCGCAGCCGTTCGTCCTGCCGCGCGGTGTTTGTCGTTGATAATCGCTGCGCACATCGCGAGGTTCTCCCCAGCCGGGCCAATCGCGGCGATTTTGATGTTCGGGTCGCCGAGCTCCTTGCGGATACAATCCTCGGTGCCCCAGGTACCCTTCCCCCAATACCGCTTGGCCAGTCGCAACTCAGCTCCGTCCTCGTGCAACCACAGGTAAACCGGCTCGCTCGCCGCCTCCTCAAATATGATGCCCTCGTAGCCAGCGAACCTGAGCTCGGGGCCAAAGTCACCCCCGCAGTTCGTATCGCCTATGCCGCCGGTTTGAGGTGACTTGGTCACCACGTGAAATCTGCTGCTCGCAGGGAATGCGGTGCCCGTCGCAGGACCAATCATAAACAGCAGCTTATTCTCGGGTGAAAGCGGGCCCGTGCCAGGCTTGAGCTCATCCATGAGGATTTTTACCCCCAACCCGCGCCCGCCAAGGTAGAGCCCAACCTCGTCGTCGTTCACGAGCTCATCGCGCATCGAGCCAGAGGAGAGGTCAACCCGCAAAAGTTTCAGCTTCAAACCAAGCCTCCTCGCGAGAACCTCCAAACCAGAGTTTAAATCATTTGTGGGGCTTTGATAACAAACGACCGACATTTTGGTAGGATTGAGAGGGAGGGCATAATCAAAGTGCTGAGCGTGGGCGAAGCTATAAAGAAACTGCTTTGATTCGCGATTGGTGCCGGGCCCGCCACCCTACTTTTTATCGGTGAAACAACAAATCTGAATGGGAGCCCCGTGGTGTAGCGGTCAGGGGTAACTGAAAAGTGTTCCCCCGCAAAAGCATACGGGCCTTTGGAGCCCGTGACGGCGGTTCGAATCCGCCCGGGGCTACCAGTTTTTCGTGCGGCTTAAATATCACCAAACGTATTAAAAACCGGTCCCATGTTCAGGCGAGTTAAATCAGAGCTAGCCCCCCCACTGGCCGTCGACGCGGTGTTTGCGGTTGCCCTCGGGATTTTCTACGTGGCCCTGCGCTCCGAGCTGGAGGCGATGCTCTCCCAGCTCAACACTCTCTTTCTTGCGAGCTATGCGGCGCTCGGGCTTAGTGTGCTCTTATTTTACCTGCTGCAGGGCATGAACCCGAAGGCCGCAGATCTTCTGCACGTCGTCCTGTTCCCGCTCTTGGTGCTTCTCTACACCTTCCTGAGGTGGATGCCCGATGCCGTAGCTGGGGGAGGGATAACCCTCTATGGGGCCGACCCACAGATTTTCAGCGCGGGTATGCTCGTTTTCCTCCTCATGCTCGCGGGGTACTTCTTGGCCCAGCTCCGTTTCTGGATGGCTGGGCGGGCGCTTTACTAGCAACGATTTTATCTCCTCAAGGCAAAGATATTCTGTAGCCCGGTGGTGTAGCGGCCAAGCATAACGGGCTCTGGGCTAGTACCGGGAGAAACCCGTTGACGGCGGTTCGAATCCGCTCCGGGCTACCACTTTTACTCCACGACGATCGCGGTGTTGGTGTCGACGATGCCCTTAATCTTGTGGATGCGACCGACGATGGCGTTTGTCAGCGCCGCGAGGTCCTTCGCCTCAATGAGCGCGATGATGTCGTACGGCCCGGTGACGACGCGCGCAGACTTCACGCCCTTTACGCGCTGGAGCTCCTGCACCGCCTGCCTGACCTTGCCTATCGCCGCGGTTATCAAAACGTACGCCTCTACCATGGTTTCCTCCACTTGCATTTGGGAAAACGCTGGTATAAAACTGCCGCGGAGGGCTTCATTTTTTCAAGACGGGGTACGCCATGGTGAACGCGCTCAGGCCGACTCCTTGATCGTCAACTTCCGCTTGAGGATGAGCTCGGCAGCGCGCGCGACGCAGCCCCCCGCCCCGATAGCCTTCGCGACTTGGTCCTTAGGTACGTAAACGACCAGCTCCTCGCCCTGCTCCTCAACACGGTCGATCTTCACGCTCAGCATCTGCCTCAGTTGTCCAAGGGTTTTTTCTTCCACGTTTACAGCTCCCTGCGATTTTCCGATGGTTTGTTTAAAAAGCTTGTGCCGACGAGGAGTTTGTCGGATAAATCAGCAGGATAATTAAAACTCCCATTTCATTCATCGTCGGCCCAGCTCTAACAAATCAGAATGGATGTTCGGCAATTTAAAATCACGAATTATTCGACAAACTCGCCGACGAGCGTTTTCAGCCGGTCACGCTGTTGGGTACTCCAGCTTGAGCTGCCAGTTCCCGGCTTGCGCGGCAAGCCTTCGGTAGAGCCCGGGCACGTGGCCGGCACCAACAACGCAGACGATTTTCCCCTTGCACGAGGCGAGCAAAAGCAAGATTCTGGCAGCCATGTGGGTGTCGCGCTCCTCGATCAGCACCGCATACGCCGTTGGCGAGGCCCGCTTGAGCTCGCAGAGCAACTGGGTGACGACTTGATCCTCAGTCAGGCGCTCGATCGCCATGCGCTTGCCCCCGAATGGAAGGAGGGCAAGCAGGAGTTCGCCGAAAAGCCTGATTTTTTCCCGTCTCCCCATGCGCCCGACCAGCCGCTGCAGGGTCAGGGAGATATCCCGGTCGATGAGCTCCACGCGCGCCCCAGCCTCACCCGCGCGCTCGATGGCTGTTAACATCTCTTCACCTGCCGGCATACCAGCTTGATGCGCAAATCTCGTCTGGAGGAGGTAAAGCAGCTTGTTCAGGATGAAAAGCCCCAATTGGCCGAGGCGCAGTGCTTCGAGCGCCCCGGATTTTTCAGCCCGGCCCGTGAGCGCTGCATAACGCGCGGGGCAGAGCTCGACCGCCACAACCTCCGGCCGTTCGCGCTCGATTGCAGCTCGAACCTCGGTAGCGCTTTTTGGTAAAATGTGCGCGACACCGACGATGGTGAGCCGATCACCTATTTTTCTCAACAATTCCTCGCCCCTCCACCTCGTAGGTCAGCAGCAGATCCTCGCCCACGCGACGGGTGCCCCGGAGCCTGAGTTTAACCCCCTGCGAGACTCGATCAAAACCCGCGCCCCCAACGAGTGTCCTCGCCGCCGCCCCCCCGACGATGTGCGGGGCTACCGCGACCCTCATCTCATCGACTAATCCCCGCTCGAGCATCCCCCAATTCAGCGTTGACCCCCCCTCGAGCAGGAGCTTGCGCACCCCCTGCGCGTATAATTTCTCAAGCAGTTTTTGCAGGTCAACTTTTCCCACGCCGCATGTTATCACTTTGGCGCCTGCGGAACGCAGCCTTTCGATCCTCTGCCGGGGTGCCCTCCTCGTCGTCGCTAAAATCGTCTTCGCCGAGCCGTCGAGCACCCGCGCATCCGGAGGTGTTTTCGCCTGGCTGTCGATAATCACCCTGGTGGGGTTTTTTCCCCTCGCGCGCCTTACGGTGAGCGACGGGTTGTCGGCGAGCACGGTGCCGACGCCTATCATAACAGCATCTACCCCCGCGCGCAGCTCGTGGATGCGGTTGAGGTCAGCATCGCAGGAGATCTTACTGTCCCCAGCTACGGTGGCGATCTTGCCGTCGAGCGTCATGGCGGCGTTGAGGATGACATAGGGGCGGGCCATCATCTTGCCTCACAATATCTAGGCAGAAAAAACTAATAAGCTCTCACCGTGAGTAGCTATCGCCCGGTGATCTCTTGACAAAGAAAGTCGTTCGTGAGATTTTCGATTCACTCAAGGGCCGCAAGATTTTGACCGAGCCGGAGTCTAAAGGGGTTTTTGAGGCCTATGACATACCGGTGGTGCAGGGGCAGGTCGTGAAGACACAAGATGAAGCGGCCGCGGAGGCTGAGAAGCTGGGTTTTCCGGTCGCGCTCAAGATAGTCTCGCCGGATATCATCCATAAGTCAGATGCAAAATGCGTGTTGCTCGGGCTCGATGGCGCTGAGGAGGTAAAGCGCGGGTTCGGGCAGGTGATGGCGAACGCAAAAAAATTCAAGCAGGATGCCGACATCCACGGCGTATTTGTGCAGCGCATGGCCCAGCCTGGTAGGGAAGTTGTGATTGGGATGAACAAGGACCCGCAGTTCGGTCAGGCGCTGATGTTCGGGCTGGGGGGTATCTTGGTAGAGGTCGTGAGGGATGTGAGTTTCAGGATCGCACCTTTGAGTAGGAGGGATGCGCTTGAGATGATTCACGAAATCCGCGGGTATCCGATCCTCGAGGGCGCGCGCGGCGGGGAGCCTGCGGATATCGAGGCCCTCGCGGACATCCTGCTTGCCGCATCAAAGCTGGCGATAGATTGGCAAGAGATAAAAGAGTTCGATTTAAACCCAATATTTGTGTACCCGAAAGGGGCGATCGCAGTAGATGCACGGATAATACTTGAATAGGAGGTGTGCGGATGAAAAAACTATCTCAGTTCTTTGGGATGCGGATTTACACGGACAAGGCGCGCTACGTGGGCGAGGTCAGGGATCTGTTGCTCGACGACAAGGAGGGCGTGGTAACCGGTCTCGCGTGGGGGTACCGCGGGAACAAGGCGCTTATGATCCCATACGACAGCATCACGGCGATAGGCGACATCGTGCTCGTGCGCAGCAAGCGCGCGCAAGAGGCTGGTGCGTAGGTGCTCCTCGCGTTCGGGGGGAAGCGCCCGCGTGTCGCCCGCACCGCTTTCATCCACCCCGCGGCGACCGTGATCGGCGATGTCACGATAGGCGGGCACTCGAGTGTTTGGCCCGGCGCCGTGGTTCGGGGGGACTTCGCGAGCATAAAAATAGGCGACTACGTGTGCGTCCAAGATAACGCGGTCATCCACCCGGCGGATGTTTATGGCAAAACCACGCGCTACCTGCCGGTGAAAGTCGGCAACCGTGTCGTAATCGGGCACAACGCGTTGCTGCACGGCTGTACAGTAGGCGACGACTGCATCATCGGCGCTGGTTCGATTATCTTTAATGGCGCTAGGCTTCGCGGGGGGACGCTCGTCGGCATGGGCGCCGTCGTGCTCGCGAACGCCGAGGTGCCGTCGCGCACCATCGTCGTCGGAATTCCGGCTAGGCCGCTCCGCAGGCTGCTCGATGAGGAGTTCGAGCGCATCCGCGTGCAGGCCGAGGGCTACGCCAAGCTCGCCCGGAGGTATAAGCGGGGGCGGCGCTAGCTCTGAAGAGGCACGAATAGCGTTTCTAGCCTATCGTAGGTGGGGTATTCTTCGACGAGGGCGAATTTCACCCAGAGCTCGAGTTTTGCAAGTTTTTCTGCGATGTGTGAAGCCATTTCGATGCGATGCTTCTTCCGGTCGACTTGGATCAATTTAACGGGGATGGAATAGCGTGAGATAAGTCGCCTGCGGATGGCACCCAGCTCGGCGGGCGGGAGGTCGTACGCCACCCCCTTGACGAGCAGGCCATCGTCGGTAATCCCCTCGTACGGCTTTGCCACGTTCTTCGCCCTGCGCTTGAGACGATTTCGGAGCTGCACGCGGTCCTTCAGCGAGCTCGGGCAGTAGTGGATGTTCAGGCGGGTGTTCCGCGAGGCCCACCTCATGAGTTTGCGCGCCAGCTCCTCGCTTCCCTTGACCGCCATCGACACATCGGATTTTATCCTGAAACCTCGGGCTTTCATGGCAGTTAAGTTTGTGTCTGAGAATTCGAGCTCGTTTAGGTTGACGAACGCGCAGCCAATCCTGTCCAGCTCACGGAGGAGGGCCACAGTTTCCTCAAAATGGCCAGGTATCGCGGGTATTTCAACACTGGCGCGGAGGCTGGCTCTCAGCGCCGATTCCACGGGTTTGGCCGACCAAGTGTGGAACCTCACCTCATCGAGTCCAGCCCGCTTCAGCTCGCGCAGTTTCTCGGGTGAAAGCTCGCCACCGGTGTACATGTGGACATGGTGCCGTTTGCCGAACCTGCGCTTGAGGAGGCGGAGAAGGCGCAGGGTGCGCCCGAATCGCAGCGACGGGTCGCCTCCCGTCAAACCAGTTCCTAGGGCATCGATGAGTTTTGCTTCCACGATGACATCTCGGCCTGATTTAAGGGGGCGCTCGTTCGCGTAGACCACATCTCTGTTGCGGCGCCTCTCGGACAGCGGGCAGTAGTAGCAGCCGCGTTCACAAAGGCCCGTCACGAATAGCACGAGCTTGGCGCCGCGGATACAGAGCCTGCAGCCCTTAGGCATTCTCCCGAGCAGCAGGGAGCCAGCGGGGGTGCGGATCACGCGGCGGCTACCTCTCCGGGAGCTCATGGATCCAGTACTCTCCCCTCTCGGTTACTTCCTTCTTCCAAATCGGGACTTCTTTCTTCACCCGGTCCATGATTTTCGGCAGCGCTTCAAACACATCCTCGCGGCTGTGCCCTGCAACCAGGACATAAATCGCGTCCTCGCCCGGCCTGAGCTCGTCGACGATGTGGTGGATCATCACGCGCGAGATGTTGGGCTCTCCCTCCGCATCCCCGGCGATTTCCCCGAGTTTTTTCAGGGCATCCCCCGCGCCCTCGTAGCGGAGGGATTTGACGCGCCCGCCAGTCTTCGATAATCCCCTCACCACCCCGACGAAGCACCCTATTGCCCCGACATATTCCCCAAGGCCCCCCCGTAGCTTCTCGAGTAGCCCCGGCAGATTGACCTCACCCTTGCGGTGGACGCCGATGTCAGGCAACTAGACACCCTTACAGACCGGGCACTTCGAGTCCCTCTTCACCTCGATGGTGTCGAAGGTCACGTCGCCGCCGTTGAAGAAAAGCATCTGGCCAACGAGAGGCTTCCCAACGCCCGTGATGAGCTTGATTGCTTCCATCGCCTGCAGGCAGCCGATGACCCCGGGTGTGGCGCCGAGCACCGGAAAAACCGGTTTGTGCGGGGGCTCTTTTGGTATAATGCACCTCAGGCACGGCCCCTTGCCAGGCAGGATTGTCGCGAGCTGCCCAACGAGCCCCTCGACGGCCCCGTGGACGAATGGTACGCGGCCCCGGACGCACGCCTCGTTGAGCAGGAAGCGTGTCGGGTAGTTATCCATGCCATCGATGACGACATCCGCACCTTTTATCAGTTTGCCGACGTTCTCGCGTGTTATTTGCTCGAGCCGGCTGTAGATTTTCACCAAGGGGTTCATCGCGTACAGCTTCTCGATCGCCGAGCCGGCCTTCGACCGCCCGACATCGAGGTGCCAGTGGAGCATTTGGCGGTTGAGGTTGCTCAGCTCTACCCTCTGTTGGTCGAGGATTGTTAGGTGGCCGATGCCCGCCATTACGAGGTAGGTCGATGCCGGGCTACCCAAGCCGCCGAGCCCCGCCACGAGCACGTGCGCGTTTTTCATTTTGCGTTGTCCCTCCTCCCCGAACCCGTGGATGTGGATCTGGCGGTCGTAACGCTTGAGTTCATCCGGGGTTAACCGCCGCCCGCCTGAAACCGGAGGGAATATCGCGACCACATCCCCCTCTTTCAGCCGCGTACCCAACCCCTTGAGCAGGTTGATGCCCCGTCCATTCACCAGGACGTGCACGGTGTCGCGGAGCTTCCCACTCGGGTCGTACAGCTGCTCTGCGAGCGTTTTTCCACAGATTTTTGTGAGCCCGTCGAGCAGAGCCGCCACATTTTCAGCAGCCGCGATGCACACTTGATCCTTTCCGGCGGCTTCTCGAAAGCTAGCGAAAAGTTTTACGGTGATCGCCAATACCCCACCACTCCAACTCGTTGGGCAAAACGGTATAAATGTGTTGGGGGATTCAACTGGACGGTATTCAAAAAGCGCTTGCCCGGCTCGCGCGTGCTACGTTTTTTTCGTAGTTAGTAATGAGACTACTAACTAGCAGACGGAGCCTGCCGCGGCCTTAAACGAGCACGAGCTGCTTGAGTTTCCTCTCGTACTCATCGCGCGAAATCGGGGCGTAGAGGCTCGCGCACCTCTTTCCGTAGTTAGTAATGACACTACTAACTACAAAAAATGTGGGTTGGGCTAAGTGGCCAGCAAAATCTCGTTTGAACACCGCCACCAAACCGCGTGCTTATTTGGCCGCCCGGCTACGGCAATTGCTAGCAACCGCAACAAGCCGAGGCCGAGGAAAAAGCGATATAAAGCCCACACCAAGAGTGAATAGAGGTTTTGAAATGCCGGCTGTTAAAACGCAAATCCAAAACATCGTTTTGTCCGTCGCCTACGAGGGGGTTAAATTCAATCTAGAAAAATTGGCCAGGGCGCTCGATGGGGCGAGGTACGATCCAGAGGTTTTTCCAGGGATAGCCTACAAGTCCGAGGACCCAGCGGCATCTTTTCTGATATTCGCGTCGGGCAAGATGAACTGCGTCGGCGCGAAGAGCATGAGGGATGCGCGGGGGGCAATCGAAAAACTGACGAAAAAGCTCAAGAAGGCGGGCATCAAGGTCAAGTCCGAGCCGAAGATCCAAGTACAGAACATGGTTGCATCCTTCGATTTTGGGATGGAGTTCGACCTCGAGCGAATCGCGCGCAGCTACGAGAACACCGAGTACGAGCCGGAGGTTTTCCCGGGACTGGTGTTCAGGATGGATGATCCTCCGGTTGTGGTGTTGTTGTTTGTCTCTGGGAAGGGCGTCTGTGCGGGGGCCAAAAGCACAAAGGACATAAGAAGGGCAGCCGTGAAAATAACGAAGATACTCGCGAAGCGACGGTAGCGAAGGCGGCAAGTCATACTAGGTACCGGTAATCCAGGGTGCCGTTCAAAATAAGCACGAGTTACTTGAGCTTCCGCTCGTACCCGTCGCGCGAGGGCGATGGCGTTATTGTGAACAGCGCCGTAATCCAGTAGTGATAAATTCTTAACCGCGCTGCGGCAAAAGACACTTGGGTAGCATGGCAAAGACGGTGATCGTACGCTACGGTGAGCTAGCCCTCAAGAGCGAGCGCGTGCGCAGGCGCTTCGAGCAGCGTTTGGTTGGCAACATCAGGTTAGCCTTGCGCGGGTTAAGCTACAAAATCAGGAAGGAGAGGGGCAGAATTTTTGTGGATACGCGCTCGGCCGCGGCAGTTGCCTGCCTAGCCAAAGTTCCGGGGGTGGTCTCGGTCAGCCACGCGACGAGGGTTGAGGCGACAATCGGCGCAATACGCCGGGCGGCAGTGAAGGTGGCCCGTCGCGCGCTGAGGGGGGGCGGGAGCTTCGCGGTTCGCGCGAGTCGAGTCGGCGAGCACCCCTTTTCGAGCCACGAGATAAACGAGGTGCTCGGGTCGGCCATTCTGGAGGCCGTGCCTGAGTCAGGGGTGGATCTGTCGAACCCCGACCGCACGATCTTTGTTGAGGTTCGCGGCGGCGATGCTTACGTTTTTACGGAAAAAGTTCTTGGGGTGGGGGGGCTACCCGTTGGCACGCAGGGAAATGTCGTCGCGCTGCTCTCTGGCGGGATAGATAGCCCAGTTGCGGCCTACCTGATGATGAAGCGTGGCTGTTTGATTGTCCCAATATTTTTTGACAACCGGCCGTACGCAGATGAACGCGCGCGCAGGCGGGCGATTTCGGTGTTCAAGGAGTTGGCCAAGTTTTACCCGGGGCTCGAACTGCGAGTCGTGCCGTTCGGCCGTATCCTGCGGGCGTTTGTCGAGAAAGCTCCACGCGGGCTCACATGCGTGCTGTGCAAGCGGGCGATGCTGAGGGTAGCGGAGCGGGTCGCGGGGAGGGTGAATGCCCGCGCGCTCGTCACGGGTGAGAGTTTGGGACAGGTCGCAAGCCAGACCTTGGTGAACCTCAACGTAATCGACGAGGTCTCAAAGCTGCCGGTGCTGCGGCCCCTCATCGGGATGGATAAGGTAGAGATCGAACGGGCGGCCCGCGCAATCGGCACGTTCGAGCTCTCGATCAAGCCGGCTGTTGGATGCTCAGCCGTTCCACGCTACCCAACGACCCAGGCAAAAAAAGAGGAGGTCCTCGATGCCGAGTCGAAGCTCGGTATCCAAGCCCTCGTTGGAGAGGAGCTGGAAGAAGAATTGATCCGGGCTGGCGGGTAGAAATGGACTTGGTTGTTCAACCCAGCGGGGCGTTATCGGGTGAGCTCGAGCTCCCGCCTTCCAAGCTCCACACCCAGTTCGCGACGGCGCTCGCCCTGCTGGCGGAGGGAAAGAGCACCATCAAACACCCACTTAGGGTAAAGGATACGCTCACCCTGCTGCGCGCGGTGGAGGGCATGGGGGCGACGGTGAAGCGGGCGCAGGAACACTGGTCGATATGGGGGGTTGGCCGCTCCTTGAAGCCCGCCTGGAACGTAATCGATGCGAAGAACTCAGCAACGGCCCTGTCCGTGCTTACATCGATTGCGGCGCTCACGCCACGCGTCTTAGTCATCACTGGGGATGCCCAGCTGCGGACGCGCCCCATGCCACATCTGCTAAAGGTACTCCGCCGCCTCGGTGTGGAGGTGCACTCAACCAAGCGGGATGATAGCCCGCCCTTCGTGGTGTTCGGCGGCGGGTTGCGCGGCGGCAGGGTATCGGTCAGAGGGACGAGTGCCGGCCTGGTGCCAGCCCTCCTCCTGCCGTGCCCCTACGCGAGGGGGCGGGTCGAATTCTCTTCACCTCGGGATTCCCCCCAGTTGAGGCTTGCGCTCGAGCTCATGGACGCGGCGGGCGTAGGGATTACAGCGAGGAAAAAATTGAAGGTGCCATGTCAACCCTACCGCGCGTTTAGCGTCGAGGTGCCCCAAGACCTCGCGGCCGTAGCCCCCCTTGCTGTGGCAGCAGCGCTGACAGATTCAAAGCTGAGGCTGAACGGGGCTAGACCAGCCGCGGGCAGGGGGGCGATCTTCTTGGACATAATGAGACAGATGGGTGTCAAAATTCAAGTGTCGGGAAGAAGTGTGATGTTACGCGGGCCCCAGCGGCCGAGGGGGGTCAGGGTGGACCTATCCGCAGCCCCCGAGCTCCTCCCGATTGTCGCGGTGCTGGCGGCGGAGGCGAGGGGCAGGACAGTTATTTCAAACGCGGCGGAGGCGAGGGTGATGAAATCAGACCGGATATCTGCAACCGCGAGGGCGCTTCGCCGGATGGGCGTGAGGCTGGCGGAGCGCAGGGATGGTTTGGTCATCGAGGGGCAGGCGAAGCTCAGGGGATGCGAGGTCGACGGTTGCAACGATTACGCGGTGGTCGCGGCGCTCGTGGTGGCTGGGATGCTCGCCGAAAGCAAGACCACCGTAAAGAACAAGGCGGAGGCCCTCCAGACCTCGTGTTCACGCTTCGTTTCGACGCTTCAGGAACTCGGTGCGAACATCGGGTATGTCGGCTAGAGAAGGGAGCTAAATACTCGCGCGTGATAAAATTCAAGGGGGCCAGGGTGAGAGGTCAGCTCAGTATCGAGTTCATCATCGTGTTGGCCGGCCTGCTGATAATACTGGGTTCGATCACCCTACCGATGTATGAGCGAGCGAGGGGCGATGCTCAAAAATCGGTGAACCTCGCGGACGCCAAGGAAGCGGCAACGGCGCTCGCGAACGCGCTGAACACCGTCTACGCCGGCGGGGTTGGGGCGAGGCAAACCGTCGAGTACTGGCTACCCAAAGGCGTCGCGGCAGTCTACGCCCGCGAAAACATCGATGACAACGGCACCCCCCTCAGCCCTTCCCGGAACGGGCGCATGGAGGTTCAGGTGTGGTTCGACCTCGATGGCGATGGGCTACCTGATTTCACCAACCGCGAGGCCGTAGTTGTAGTCGAGACCCTGCTGCCGAGCAAGTGGTACGAGAACGGCGAGCTCAGACCGAACTGGGAGAACGAGTGTCCGCTCGTTGAGGCCGAGAACCTCAAGGTCGGCCCGGCGTACAAGACCCTCACGAACCGAACGCGGCACCGCACCACTTTCACCTACACCTACGAGCTGGGCAGGCCGAGGCCGAGGCGCATCCTGGTGTGGGATGAAAACATGAAGGTGGCATGAATGCGGGGGCAAACGGCGGTCGAGTACCTGTTGATCCTCTCAGCGGCGGTGATGATCTTCGCGGTCGTCACGTTCACGCAGATGATAAACCCAGCAACCGAGTCTTCAGGGGATGCCCAGCTCCTCTCCCAGGCTAGGTCTGCCGCGGACGCGATCGCGGGGGCGGTGAACTCGGTGTACGGGAACGGCAGGGGGGCGGTGAGGAGCGTGAGCTTCACCATCGACCGCAGCTGGAGCCTGTACCTCGAGAACGCCCGGGGGGATGAAAAAGTGAGGATAAGCGTCCGTACCTTTGACAGGGTTGAAAACGTGAGGAGCGGGGTGAGGTATGCGTTCGACAACTCCTTGCTCGACCTCCCCGCTGGCACCTACACTGTGATCGCCGAGTGGCTAGGTGACGGGGAAAACATGGTTCGGGAGAACTACAAAATCTACATCCGCATCAGACCGAGGGGGTGAGGCGGTGGGGCTCAGGGAGCAGGGATTTTTCTCGGTGGACGCGGTGTTTGCGGTTACCCTTGTGATAATGATCACAGCGCTGTTCACAAACGCATACATGGGGCGCGAGCAGGCGGCGAAATCGCTGGGTGCGGGCCTTGAGGCGAGGGCGGTCGGGGAGAAGCTCGCCGCCTCCATAAACACCGTCTACGCGAATGGTCCAAAATTCGAACTCCGGGTTGACCTGCCGCCGAGGATAGGGGGTTATGGCTACTCGATTTCCTTCGACAACTCCACGCGGAGCATCGTGGTGGAAAACCAGCAGAGCTTCGGCACCGCGCGCGTGGCGGTAGCGTGTAAGAACTTGGTGGTCCAGATCGATGACCTATCAAAGCCCGCCAGGGTGTACTGGTCGGACAACAACGTGATGGTTGTGAGCGCATGAGGGGTCAAGCCAGTGCCGAGGTGCTGATCCTCGTTGGGGCGATTCTCGCGGTCGTGGCGTCTCTCCTATACATGGGGGCTGGGAGCAACGAGCTCTCAGTCGTCATGGCCGCGGCGCGCACGGGGGCGGATGACGCGATTGCCGCCCTGGGTGCGGAGCACGGGTGCGCGATCGACATCGAGAGGGTAAGCTTCGACGCCGGGATGATAAAAATCCGCGTCGCAGTCCGAGGGGGGCCCCCACCGGATAACCGGGCGATATCAGACAACATCAGGGCCGGAGCGCTCAGATTCATCCAGCATGCAATCGGCGGCACCTTTCCGGAAAATCCCCAGCCTGTCAAAACGGGCAGGTACACGTACGACGTGAGCGTGGAGGTGAGGAGGGTGACGAAGTGAGCGAACGGGGGCAAGTTTTCACCCTAGACATGTTTTTCGCGCTCACCCTGACCGCGCTCGTGGTGAGCTACTCGGGGTTGGCGCTGGAGCAGGCACGCAGACAGAGCGAGGAGTACGCGCTCCGGTACTCGCTCGAGCGCGTGGCGAACGATGCTGCGGATGCATTGGCGAAAACGTTGGGCAGACCCCCGAACTGGGAGGAGAACGTCGAGAGGCTCGAAACCCCAGGTTTGACGGAAGAAAATGTTGGGGCGGTCCAGAACACTCTTTCGGTGGGTAAATTCGGGCAGCTCATGCGCCTGTTGAACCGCGACAATTGGGAAGCTCCTGCGAACAGCGAGGCAGTGAAAGCCGTGAAAGAGTTCTTCGGCTGGACTGAGAAATTTAAAATCGCCGTGTTTGACGAAAACGGGGTGAGGTTATGGGACATCTGGCCTAGGTGGGACCTCGTGCCATCCGGTGTTGAAAACTCCTTTGAAGTTGCGGTCGTCAGGCGCTCAATCGTCATGAGGTACGGGGTTTTCAGGGCTGAGTCTGGCAGAATAGTGCGTTACGCCGGGCAGCCTAAACAATCAACCCACACCGTGTACTTCGACATTTACCCCGGTGAGCTCGATGCCCTGGACTGGTACATCATCGTGCGAACGGGCTCGGGTGATGAGCGGGTAGAATCGGCAAAAATTTTCGTAAATCGTGCGCCAAACGGTGATTACGACTATCATTTCAGGAAGGTGGATGCCCCCGAACAGATTTATCCGAACCCAGAGTTGCCAGCTCCCAAGTTCAAGCATGGGGGGATAGAAAACGACGCAAGGATTCCGGCGCAATACCAGCTCCACGAGGGCACGAACTTTTTGAGTGTTGTGGTTCATAGCGGCCCCGGAGGGTGGGTTCAGATCTTCGTGGTTGCGATTCCAGCGTGCACCACATGGGATCGTGCTGGGTTGGCGCTGTACAAAAACCCAGCGACGCTTGAGGTGAAGCTATGGAGGTAGACAGATGAGTTTTCAGGGGGACCAAAGGGGATTTATCTTCAGCCTAGACGCGACGCTTGCAATGCTCGTCGTGATGATAGTCATGGCCGGGGTGGCGCGTGCAGCGGGACCTGAGCAGACGTATGGGCAGCACGGCTCCTTGCGTCTGGAGCGGTATGCCAACGATGCGCTTGAGGTGATACAGCTTACGGGCGCGCTCGACAACATCGTGACTTTTGTGAAGCACAGGGACAACGCGAAGGCAGAAAATCTCGCAAGGACCGAGCTCCGAAAGATATTGCCGGCCGAGGTACAGTTTAAACTCGTGGTGGGCAGCGAGAACAACCCCCGGCTCGCCGTTTATCCGAGCGACACCGGGAAGCGGGCCAAATGGAACAAAGCCTGGGACAACACTACCGAGAGGGCTACCGCGACCCGCATGTCAATTTTATCCCCAAGCGGGAGACCCTTCCGCGTGTTGGTTTGGATCGATGATGCTCTTGACAACGCCTTCGTGGATGAAGTCACGCGGTGCACGGGCTGGGAAGTGACGAAAACCAGCGATGAAACATTTTTCCGAAACGAAATTCTCAGATGGGACACGGCGGTTACCCCCAACGAGCGTTATTACAAGGCAGTCTTCATCCCCGATGCGCAGCGGGACTTTAGTGCAGAAACTGAGAGCGGCCTCGTGATGTTCTCCCTCTACATAGGAAGGCTTGTCGTTGGAGGGGATACCATGTGGAACGATGCCAGCCGTGATGATGTGTGGTGGTTCTGGGAGGTTCTGGGTGTTGACTACAAATACATCGGGAGGCCCCCGCAGGACAAAAGGCACACGGGCATGCACATAATCGACGACACCCATCCAATAACGGCCTCGCCCTATCGTGTCTGCTACAGGGTCGACTATGCGGGCGAGGACTATTACTTGTATGTTTACAGGCCCCCCCTTTTGGTGTCAACACAAATCCTCGCTCAATGGGACAATGGGAACACCGCAGGTGTGGATCCGCTCCCTTGGCGAGGCATCATCTTCCGCCGAAAGTATGTAGAAGGTGAGCTAGGCAGGGTCGGTACCGGAGTTCTCTTCAACATGCGCATGGCTCAAAGTGCTATGGGTGCTGATGTGGGAAAAGAGGACTGGGTAACCCTCGCGAGGCGCGCGATTTATTGGGAGGGTGAAACTTGGCAGTTCGAGCCGGTGACGCTTTACGTGTGGCGAGGGGAGGAGGCGAGCTGATGGGGCTTGGGCGGGAACAACACGGACTCGTGTTGAGCGGGCTCGCGCTGCTGCTTGTGCTTCCGGCGATGCTCCTAGCAGCCTCGTGCCTCAGCGTAATCGGAATCGGGGGGGGGAGTACCTCACTCCAAGCCCTCTCGGACAAGGTGAGCTACACGGGGTGCGACATCGAGCGCATGATCAAATACATGGAAAACAACAAACTGCCAATCGATAACTCCACCATGAGTGCGCTTGCAGAAAACTACCGTGCAGCCACAGGCTTGCTCGTGGAAATCTTACCTCCACCACACACCGTGACACTTGCGAGGAAAAAACTTGACGAGGATGAGGAATTTGAGCTTGAGGCCACGTTGTTTGGGTTCGAGCTTGATGTTAAAGCTGAAAACGAGGGCGCTGTGATTGATGTGGAGCTCGAGTTCGGAGGGGTGGAAAAGGAGGGACAGGGCACAGATTTCACCCTTTCAATCCAGCAGGATAACATTTTGGTTGAGGTTATCGTCGGAGGGGGGTGGGTCGAGGTCAGGTACACGGCGGGTACCGGGGTTCGTGGAGTATTTTTAAGGGTCAGAGATCCAAGGGGCGCCGCGCAGTACTTGTCGACAGTGAAGTTATGATGGGCCCTCGATGTCTTGGTGAAAAAAATGCCGCGCAAAAGTTCCAAAACAACTGATTTCTTCCGCAAGGTCGGCGACGCGGTTCTGGGGGTGGGAAAGCTCCCGAGCAAGCTGAAGTGGAGAGCGCCGAAGGTAAAGAAAAAAATCTCGCCAAAACCTAGGCCCGAAATTCCTCACGCACTGCAGGGTTTCTTCGAACGGCGCTACGCCGGGTGGCCCGAGTACGTGATGTTCAAGGTGCAGCTGGTAATTCTCGCTCTCTTCGTTGGAGCGGTAGCGTACATAGTGCTGCTGCCAACACAAACCCTCATCTTTATCCCGCTACTGCTCGTCCTCAGCGCCTGCTTGGTTTATCTCGCGGCGGCCCAGCTCAGGCGCGCCTTCGAGCGGGACTACCCAGCCTACCGGAGCTTCACCGCCATGTGCCTAGCCATCGCTTGGGTATTCGTGCTCGCGCTGCGGCACTCCCCCATCGAGTTCTTGCCCGAGGCCCCTCACCTCGCCTTGCTCCCCCCCTTGGTCGCAATCGGGTTCGTGGCCGCGGCGTTCGCGGCTTTCAGGCTCAAGTACGGCCGGGGTTTCACCTACGGCAAGGTTGAGGAGGTCCGTGGCAGGCGGGCGGTGGTCCGTGTGGGCTACGACATCTGCAGCAACGTGAAGGCCGGCCTGTACACGGTGGAGAGCTTCGCCAAGGTCAAGAGGGGTGACACGGTGAGGCTGAGCGTGGAACGGCCGACGATCGGGTTGCGGGGCGCTAAGGTGAAGGCGATACTGGGGAAAATTAAGTAAAAATTCCGTCCTGAGTTAGGTTCACACCACCGAATAAATCCCCCATTGAGCTGTGCTCACCACGACCCGAGCGCCCACGATATGAAGCGCCAGTATAGGTCTCCGTAGAGCACCGCTATGAACACCCCCACCCCGAGCGCTGGGGCGAACGGCATGCCACGCTTGATGCGGATGGAATTCTCAAGCTTGCCCTCGCGAACCAGCCGCTTCAGGACCCCCACCTGGTAACGTGTTACCCCGGCTGCCCTGCTCGGGTTTGCGTAGACACGATCCCACCTCGGCTTTAGCCCAAACCTCGAGCTCCACCGCTCAACCCTTCCACCCTTCTCGTAGATCGCCTCGGCCGGGATCATGCCCTCCTTGAGCTCGGTGATTTTGACGCGCTCGTACAGGACGCCGCGCTCCCGGATGCGGCAGACCACGGCGTACGCGAACAGGATCGGGAGCATCGCGATGACCGAGTTGAACAGGATGGTGAGGGGGAAAAGCGGGTACTCGCTCGAGTAGGGCGCGGGGCTGGTGGGGGAGAACCTAGGTAGCAGCGCCCCGAGCGCGGTGAACAGCTTGACGTCGCCGCCCGCCCAGCCGCCAGTCAGCCACATCGCGTAGCCGATAGCGAAAGCTACAGCCGCCCCGAGCGCGCCGGAGACCGCGATCCAGAGGTCCCCCCTGTAAAGCCCGAGGAGGGGGTAGAACGCTATGCCCGCGCCGATCATCGGGTAGGTCAACCGGTTTGGGATGATCCGCCCCTTGAACAGGTCGGTGTACATCGCGATGCAGGCTGCGGCGATCGCGAGGGCGGCGGGGATGAACTCCGGCTGCATAAGCTCCCCTCCTACCTGGTTGGGAGGTGAATAAGAACTTAGCCCGTTGCTTTTACTCTAAGAGCTTGAGCGCGCCGATTAAGCCGGGGGTAACGGAGTTTTCCATCACGTTGTCGATTTGATCCCTGACGCTCGATCCCAGGCCCCGGGAGGCAACGAAAATTGAGGCAACGATGCCTGCAACGACTGCCAATATAGCTCCGAGCATTAGCAGGAATTCGGTTGCGGTCTGCGATCGCTCTTCCACGTTTAGCACCAGGTGTTGAACCCAACCTCTTAGCTGACGGTTTGCGCTATCTCAGGGTACACGGTAGCCGTTGGCTTGTGTCTCACGAGCACGTGCCAGTACTGCCCGCTCGAAGCGGTAACCCCAAGGTTAACCGGCTCCCCCGGTTTCAAATTATCGGTGCCAGCCGTCCAATCAGCAGGTGCGGTCTCCCCCATCCAAGCCTTGAACTCCCAATCCGCCATCAGTATGGTCCCGCTCCCAGAAGCAGGGGTCAGTCGCAAAGTACCATCAACAACGCTGAGCGACCCTGAGAAGAGCGGTGCCTTCGGACGGAGTATGTAATAAGTGGCTATTGCGACGATAACAAGAACGGCAGCCAGTATCAACAAGTACTCTGTCGCACCTTGCGAACGCTCTCTCCTCCTCGTCATCTTATCACATCACTAGTCTTTCGAGAGTTACCCGAAATTTTGGTGTGATCTTGTTTAAACGGTTTGCGCTATCTCAGGGTACACGGTAGCCGTTGGCTTGTGTCTCACGAGCACGTGCCAGTACTGCCCGCTCGAAGCGGTAACCCCAAGGTTAACCGGCTCCCCCGGTTTCAAATTATCGGTGCCAGCCGTCCAATCAGCAGGTGCGGTCTCCCCCATCCAAGCCTTGAACTCCCAATCCGCCATCAGTATGGTCCCGCTCCCAGAAGCAGGGGTCAGTCGCAAAGTACCAGCGGTAACGCTTAGTGACCCAGAGAAAGTCGGCGCACGGGGCCGAGTCACGTAGTAGACAGCCACCGCGACAATCACTAGAACAGCTGCAAGCATCAGCAAGTACTCCGTGGCTCCCTGACCTTTCCTCTTGAGAAGCTTCATCCTTTATCTACCTCCAATAGAATCACCTCAAGCGACTTTATAAAGTTGCCGCCAAGTCTAGCTGCAAGGTTAAACTGGCGCCACCCATCCAGCCAAGATTTTGGCAATGTAGAAGACCACCCCTGCAGCGACCATGAACGGAACGGCGAAGGTCAAGCCCTTCGACATCCTGCCGTAGCGGATAACCCCAACCGCCGACGCGCAGATGAGTGCTTGGATCACGACGTAAAGCAGGGCGATCGTGCCCATCCCCCCCGGCAGGGCAGCTGCCCTCCCTATCCCTCCCGTGCCGATTCCGCTTACAGCCACTGTGAGCCCCACGATGAACGGGGCGGCGAAAAGCGCCACCGCTAGCAGGAATGAAACTTGCTGCATCGTGGCAGCCTGCCGCTCGCGCTGGATTGAGTACACCTCCCTGGCGTCAGTTGAGACCGCGTCGAGCACGCTCGAGAGGGCCGCGCCGCGCTCGATGCCCTCGACGATTAGGCGGAAAGCCCGCTCGAATAACAGCGAGTTCGATCTCCGGGCGAGCGCCAAAAGGGCACTCTCAAGGGTTCGCCCCCTGCGCATCTCTGTGAGCACCCTGTTGAACTCCTCGGACAACACGCCGTACTTGGATTTCACTATGTCATCCATCGCGGCATCCACGCCCACGCCGGCCCGCAGGGTGCTGGCTATCTGGCGGAGGGCGTCTGGCAGCTCGCGCTCCAGTTCGGCCGCCCTGCGCTGGGCCAAGTAGGAGGGCACACCCAGCGTCAGGGCTGGGAACACCGCGAGAACCACCGGGAGCGCAAGCAGGGGGGCCGGCAGGGGGAGCGGGAGAAGCATTCCGAACAAGCCAAACGCGACCCCCACGACTACCGTGGCGAGGAGGGCGATCCCAACATACTCCTCTGCAGAAAGGGCAATTTTCGTCGACTCTAGCTTGCGGTCAATTTTGCGCAGGAACCCCTCCGGGAACACGCGTCTGGTGAAAGCAGCCATCCTACCGACTAAGCCCATGCTACAACCTCGGTTCAAAGCGCTTGATGATAATCACGAAGTAAAACAGCATGAACGGAATCAGGAGCAAGAAGAGGACGCCAGCGGTCTCGGTCGTGAAGGGGGGCGCCCCCGCTATGCCGGCAGCCACTACCATCGTGACTATGAGCAGAGCCGGGATGACTGCCGAGGCGAACATGTACACCATCGTGAGGAGGTTGAGCGACTGGGTGTAGCCGCGTAGCTTCATGCGCATCTCAAACGCCGTCTCGTCTGCCAAGGTGTTGAGGATGCGAGCCAGGTCGCCGCCCGTGCGCAGGGTGCGCTGGATCTGACGGGTGGCGCGGCGGAGGGGCTCCGAGTCGACTCTACGATTCATCGCTACCAGCGCCTCCTCCATGCTCATGCCCGCGTGCATGTCGTGGATTACCCGCTCGAATTCCTCCGAGAGTGCGCCATAACCCGCACGGCTGACCGAAGTCATCGTCTCTGGGAGGCCTATGCCCGAGGAAAGCTGTGTAGACATGTGCCGGAGGGCGTAGGGGAGCACCTGGTTTACCCCAACCACGCGGGCCTTCGCCCTGCGCCTCGGGTGGGTCTTGCCGAACATCAGCGCCAACAGGAACGTGAACACCCCGCAGATCACGCCGAGCAAGGGGGACAAAAATAGCGCTATGAGCACGAAGCCAAAAATCCCCGCGATTAGGCTCGCGCCGATCACGAGCGCTATGTACCGCTCGGGGGCAATTCTGATGTTGGCCTTGTAAAGGTCCTCATCCATCCCCTTGAAAAACTTAGCCATACGTTGCGCTGGGCGCTTGAGGGGGACATGGAATACCTCCGAAAGGCGTTCCGATAACGGCCTCTTTAACTCGACTCTCTCCTCCCATACCCTCTCCTCCATGAGTTTGCGCTCCTCTTTGCGCTCCTCCTCGCGCAGCGCCTCGAGCCTCTTCAGCTCCTGCAGCCTGCGCGCGACCTCATCGGCCCTCTCTGGGGCTTCACGCCTAGTTATCGCCCCCCCGATGCGCCGCGTAGCTCCGGTCACACCGCTACCCGCTTTGAAAACGCCGCCGCCGACCGCGGAGAAAAACTTGATAGCTCTGCCCGGTTTCTTGACCTTTTTTTCGGGTTTCGGCATGCCACCACGCTACCCGCCTTTTGAACCCTTCTCGGAGCGAACCCTTTTGAGCACCCCCTCTGGGTTGCGGTAGTACTCCTGGATGATCCCGCCCACCTCGAAGATGTTGCGGATACCCCTCTTGTTCATCCACTCGAGCACCGCCGCCCGCCTCTCGAGCTCAATCTCGATGTCGCTGCCGCTTTGGCCGCTGAATTCCGCGATGGTGCGTTTGATCTTGCTCGGCACACCTGTGGGCTCGACCGCATCGGTGCGAGGGTTCCACTTGAAGATGCGGCTGAGCTGGGGCTTGCCGCCCTCCAACCCCGTGACCTCAGCCACCTCGGTCACGCGGCGGATCTGCCCCTTCTGTCTGTGGTAGATGCGCTGCTGCATCACGATGACGTCGAGCGCTGGGAGCATTAAATCTGGCACGCTCATCGGGGCCTCGGTCAAGCGCGTGATGGTTTCCATGGCGCTGTTTGAGTGCACGGTCCCAGCACATCCGTCATGACCTGTATTCATTGCGGTGAACATTGTCCGTGCCTCTGGCCCCCGCACCTCACCAACGATTAAACGGTCGGGCCTCATGCGCAAAGCGTTTTTAACCAAATCATCCATACAAATTTCACCCTTCCCTTCGACATTGGGGGGGCGCGTTTCCATCCTGATCCAGTGCTTGTGGGGGAGCTGGAGCTCGGCGGTGTCCTCGATGGAGATGATACGCTCTCGCTCGGGCACAAAGGTGATGGCGGCGTTGAGCGTGGTGGTCTTGCCGCAGCCCGTGCCCCCTGCGAACAGCACGTTTGCCGGTTTGACGCCCATCCCATCGACGATTAGCCACAGGAACGCGGCGACATCCGTTGACATCGTGCCGAAGTTCAGGATGTCGATCACCGTGAGGGGGTCTTTCCTGAATTTTCGTATTGAGAGGGTTGGCCCCTCGAGCGAAACCGGGGGGATGGTCGCGTTCACCCTGCTCCCATCGGGCAGGCGGGCGTCGAGAAGCGGCGTTTGCTGGTCGATGCGTCTACCGACGAGGCGGGCCATCTTGTCTATGAGGTACTTGATTGAGTCCTCATCTTCAAAAACTACGTTCGAAAAGCACATCCCGTGCTTGCGGTGGTAGACGTACACGGGTTTGCCGACGGCCGTCACCATGATGTCCTCGAGCTTGTCATCGGCTATCATCGGGTCCAGCGGGCCGTAGCCGAGCATGTCCCGCACCGCCGCCTCACCTAGGCGCTTCAGCCTGTCTGGCGAGAGGTGCAGCCCTCTGCTTTCGCGCTCGAGGATCTTCAAAATTTCGTGCGTGAACGTGCGCTGGCGCTCAACCGGGTCGGGAATCATGTTTGGGTCGATTTTTACTTCTTCAACAGCCTTTTCCTTTGTGACATCGAGAAGCTTTAATTCGTTTTTTGTCAGCTCGGGTAGCATAACCTTGTACATCGGCAGGGATTCGCCCTCGATCGACACGATTTCGACTTGGCCGTAGCTGTCGATTGCCTTCCCAGCTTTAGGGACTTTTACCTCGGCGGCAATCGCGGGTAAAATCGGTACCTCTGCTAGCTTCACCCCAGGTTTGGCGGCTGGTGGGGCCTCAGCTAGGATCTCAGCCAGAAGACCCTCCCGCTTACCCACCAACGGCTGAAACTCAGCGCCAGGGACTTTTCTCGGCCTCGCCTTTCCCTTGCCGCGCTTGGGCCCTTTTTTCTTCGCCATGCGCTACCACATACATAGGTTGATTTAAAATCGATAAAAGGATTTGGGGTTGATAGGGTGGTGCTCAAATAAGCGTTGCCCACGGCCCGCACATCTCGCGGTTTTCGTAGTTAGTAATGAGACTACTAACTATAAAAAACCTGCTGTTCGAGCGGCCCTCAAAATCTTATTTGAAC
>DYFS01000015.1 GCA_020725055.1 Candidatus Hadarchaeum sp.
CGGGTGCTTTACCTAATAAGTCCAAGAACTAAAAGATAGAACAGGGAATGTTGGATAAATTTGATTGACCGTGGAGCCGCCGGCGAGGATTGAACTCGCGACCTCGTCCTTACCAAGGACGCGCTCTACCAACTGAGCTACGGCGGCCCGATAAAAAATTGCTAAGCTTGACTAAAAATGTGCCGACTACCGCTCCTGGGCCTCTTCAAGCCTGCGCTTGACCTGCGGCGGCAACTCCTTCGCCTTCTCGTAGGCGGTCCGCAGCTCCTTCAGCACCTGTTCGAGCACAGCCGGCGGGGGGGAGGGCAGCTTTCTGCGGTGCGTGCGCTCCTTCTCGTAGACGACCTCCTCGAACCTCACCGTGTGGATATCCCACAGGTAATCGCCGACGAACACGACCGCGATGCATATCTTCTTGGTATCCGGATCCTCGAAGTGCTTCTCCGCGAGCAGCAGGGTGTAGGAGATGAACCAGTCGAATTGCTTCTCGAGCACCTCGAGGAACTTCGGCGCGTTCACGCTTTTGCCAAACAAGTCGATTTCCACAGAAACCCCCTTGAACTTCCCTCCGCCATAATTTAAGCCTAACCACACAATGTATTGGGCGCGACCGTGGCGAGGACAAAAAAATTGAGCTTGAGCGTTGGCGAGGTGCTGGAAAAACTCCTCGCGGGGGAGCTGACGATTGGGGAGGCCAAGCGCGAGCTAACGGCTCTCAACGTAAAGCAGGTTAGCGAGCTCGCGAGGCTCGACACCAAGCGGGCGTACCGCGCGGGGGTGCCTGAAATGATTTTGGGTGAAGGCAAGCGCCCACAGGATGCCGCGAGGATCGCCGTGCAAATGGCGAAAGAGAGGGGTTACGCCTTGGTGACGAGGGGGGGCAAACAACACGCGGTGGAGATCAAAAAAAGACTGCCGGCGGGCTTTGATCTGAGTCACAACGCGGCGGCGAGGACAATCCTAGTCAAACGCAGGGGCTACACCTTCCCAAAAACCGGGGCGGTCGGGGTACTAGCCGCGGGGACGGCGGATGTGCCGGTGGCGGAGGAGGCTGCAGTCGCGGTCGAGGTGATGGGGTGCAGGGTGATGAAGGCTTACGACGTCGGCATAGCCGGTATCCACCGCTTGTTCAAGCCGCTCGAACAGATGATGCGCGGGGGGGTGGCGGCAATCGTCGTCGTTGCCGGCATGGAGGGGGCGCTCCCGTCGGTGGTCGCGAGCTTGGTCGATGTTCCTGTCGTGGGAGTGCCGACCTCGGTGGGTTACGGCGTGGGAATGAAAGGGGCAGCCACACTCATGGCGATGCTCCAAAGCTGTTCCCCGAAAGTCGCGGTGATGAACATCGACAACGGCCTTGGGGCTGGTGTTTTCGCCGGCCTGATAGCGAGGCAGGCGAAGAGATCTAAAGCTTGAGTTTACCCAAAACTTTTCTTATTTCTTCTTCAGAGATCGGCCCCTTTCTCAAAATCATTGGGCGTTTTGACGTGGTGTCTACAACAGTCGATGGCATGCCGAGCTCGCATTTGCCAGCGTCCAAAGCCACGTCGATATTTTTTGAGCTGCTCAAGCGCTTCTTTGACCGTGAGGGGGCAAGTTTTCCTCACGGAAGCCGCCTCAGCTATCGCATCGGCTCTCGACGCGTCCGGTCTGACTTCGAAGATTTTAACCATCTCATCACTTGGTGCGGGGGAGGGGATTTGAACCCCCGAAAGCCCTGTGGCTACAGGATTTCTCAGCGTTGCTCTTAAGTCCTGCCCTTTAGACCAGGCTCAGGCACCCCCGCAAGAAAAACTTCTCCAAGCAGAGCAATAAAACTAGCGCCCTCTCTTGTACGCTTTCCTATAGACTGAGCGGTACTTCTTGCGCTTCTTCTGCACTTTTCGCTCAAGCTCTTCAGCGAGTTTTTCGGCCATAGGATCACCGAGAAGCTGACGAAAACACTTTGTTTTCTCTTTTTTAAAGAACCTCCTACCAAACAAATAAAGGGGGAAATGAGGCGGCTCTGTCAAAAAGAAAGGACAGGAATCGTTTAAAATGGCTATTAGAAATGGTGCTCCGGGCGGGATTTGAACCCGCGTCGCAGCCTTTCCCCACAAAAGTCGAGAGGGCTGCATGATTGGCCGGTCTACACCACCGGAGCACCGTTTAATAGTTCTTTTTTAGCACGTAAAAAGTTTCGAGATGGCGGGCCCGGTGGGATTCGAACCCACGATCTACAGCTTAGGACGCTGCCGCCCTATCCAGGCTAGGCCACGGGCCCATACATAGATTGTCGCGCGGATTTATGAGGATACTCTATTTTAATGTAGGGCATAGTCTATACGGTGTTTTTATTGAAAAACCCCGCGGAGCGCGGTGCCCAAGCCGGCGCGGCCGAGTTGGAAGTCAAGGAGGTGCTCGAGAGCAGCCCCACGCGGGATATCGTGCTCGTCGAAGGTAGCTCGATACCCGTTTACATGGTGAAGTCGCCGCAACTCACGCCCGCTGAAAGGGCAGCCCTCTCAAGCCTGAAGGAGAAGCTCGTCGACGAAATAAAAATAGAGCCTGGAAAAATCCCCCTGGAAGAAAGGGAAAAGGTTTTCGTGCGTGAGGGTTTGAAGGTGATTGAACGCGTGACCAAGGAAATCCCTAGCGACAGGAAGAAGTTCCTGCTCGAACTCATAGCGAACGAAATGGTGGGTTACGGACCGCTCGCCCCGATGCTTGCGGACGACAACCTCGAGGATGTCATGATAATAGGGTTGGGCGCCCCCGTCCACATTTTTCACCAAAAGTACGGGATGTGCGCCACAAACGTGTATTTCAGGGATGAACACTCAATCATGGCGATTATCGATAAGGCCTCGCGCGATGCTGGGCGGCGCATCGACCTGCGCCAGCCGCTCATTGACAGCCGCATGCCAGATGGTAACCGCCTCAACATAATAATCCCGCCGATTTCGCTCACCGGGCCGATCCTATCCATAAGGAAGTTCAAGTCCACGGCGCTCAGCGTGCTCGATCTGATAAAGCTCGGCACCCTCTCCACGGATTCCGCCGCATTCCTTTGGTTGCTTGTGGAGGGGATGGGGGTAAGGCCAGCAAACATGCTGTTCGCTGGGGGTACGGGCTGCGGCAAGACCACGACGCTCGGCGCCCTATCCTCCTTCGTCCCCGAGAGGGAGCGGGTCATCACGATAGAGGATGCAGCCGAGCTGAAGCTACCCCACCGCCACTGGATAAGGCTTGAGACGCGCTTGCCGGTGGAAGCGCTCGAGGAGGTCACCGTCGACCAGCTCGTGAGGAACTCCCTCCGCATGCGCCCCGACCGCCTGATAATCGGGGAGGCGCGGGGGCTGGGTATCCCGACGGTCTTCACGGCGTTCTCCGGGCATACCGGCTGCATGTGCACCATCCACTCGAACACCACCGCGGAGGAAACCCTTGCGCGCTTGACGAGGCCGCCCATAAGCGTCCCGGAACTCCTGATTTCAGCCGTCGATGCGATAGTGATGCAGCGGCGCCTGCTCATCAAGAACAAGTACATCCGGCGCGTGACGGAGATTGCGGAGGTCGTCGGAGTGGAGGGCGGGAAGGTCAAGCTCAACCGCACCCACAAGTGGAACCCTGGGACGGACGAAATCAGGCAGGTGGATACGCCGAGCCTCGTCCTCCAGCAGATATCCGAGCTGAGCGGCATCCCGCAAAAAGACATCCTAAAGGAGCTGAAGCGCCGCGAGGAAGTTTTGAAGCTGATGCTCGGTAGGGAGATGGACGTTTTCAGCGTGAACCGGGCAATCCAAGACTACTACAGCGATCCCGATGGGGCGCTGGAAGTCCTGGAAAGGCAGCGCCCTCCGTCGGAATCTGCGAAAGATATTTAAAAGGCGCCGTGCAAGATTGCGACAGAAGGTGATACATTGGGGAGAGCGTTGGGTGCGGCTATCTGCGTTGCTAGCCTCGCTGTGGCGATTGCTCACATCTACTTTGGGTACATCAAAGGTGCTTGGGGGGTGGGGGCATTGGCTTTCGCGCTGCCGGTCACCGCAGGGGTGCTCGTAATCGCTGGGCTGGGATTCTGGTTAGGGTGGATCATGGCCACAACGAAAGAGGTGGCACCGGCACCGGTTGAGACTCTGAAGTCCGAGGAAGAAAAAACCGAATAGTGTATGTGTACTGTACACCGAATAGCATTTTTTAAGCGCGGGCTACTAAGGTATTGGTGGCAGCTTGAAGTTGAACTTGAAGCGGTGGCTGATAGCCAGCTACCTGCTCGTGCTGATTGTGTTTACATTTTTATCGCTCATGCCGACGGCTAAGTTCCGTGGCCCAACCACCTCGGATGCTGGAATGTTTTTTGGGCTCACGGATGAAGTTACAAAAAACGATGGGATGATTGACAAGTACACGCTTGGATCACCGCCCGACGGAGAGCCTGTTGGCATCATCGACCAAGGGCAACCGGTGATAGCGGCGATGCTGTACAAGGGTCTCCACTCCATTTTCCCTAGCATCACGACGGAAGATGTTTCACGCTACCTACCGCCGGTTTTCTTCGTGCTCATGCTAATCCCCGTTTTCTTGATCGGGAAGGAGCTTGCTGGGGATCTCGGGGGATGTGCGGCCGCTTTCTTCCTAGCGGTAATGTTTCCCCCCGGGGGCACGACGGGCCCGTTGTATTGGTCAAAGGTGGGGGCATTCGACCGGGACGTGCTAGAGGTGCTCCTGAGTGCGTGGACCTTATTCTTGACCATACGGCTGTTTAAAGCGCCGCGCGAGTCCACCCTCGAGTTCGGGGTAATCGCTGGGCTCGTGTACGGCGTGTTCGCGCTGATATGGACCGGTTACCTCTACCTGCTACCAATCATAGTCTTGGCGCTCATAGCAGTTGTGCTTAACGAGTGCCTCACGAAGTACAGGCCCCCCGGCTTTGGGTTGGGTGCGGTGTGGAGAAGCATTCGCGGGAACGTGCCGCTGATCCAAGGCGTCGGGGTGATGTTCGGCACCGCTGGCTTCATCGTGTGGGCTTTGGCCGGAGACCCACTCGGTCTCGTGCTGGCGCTGGCGGCCGGCGTGGTTACGGCATTCACGGTTTTGGGGCATGCTTATGGGGTTAAGGGGTTGCTTGGTGTTGCCGCGGTAGCCGCCGTGGGGTTTATTGTACTCGGCCAACCTCTAGTCAGTTTTGCGAGGTGGGGGCTTGAATTCGTCGGGCTCAAGACCCCTGCGGTAGTGTACCCGAGATACGCGAGTGAAATGCAACCTACCGAGAGCTGGAGAGCCGCGATGGACGGTTTTTATGGGCCGGGGGTGCTTACTAGTATCATCATCCTGCTGCTAACCGTGGCTGTAATCAAGATTTTCTGGACGAGGAAACGGGGGGAGCTCCTCATCTTGCCCTGGTTCCTCGTGCTCATTTTGCTCGGCGGCGCACAATCGCGTTTCCTGAGGATGTGGTGGCCATTTTTGGCGGCCCTAGCCGGTCTCGGTATCGCGGCACTAGTCCTGGGGCTGAGGCGGTTGCTGGCCGAACCGGCGGTGTCCACGTCATTTGGCTGGCTGGATGTATCCAAAAAACCGATCGCGGTGGCCCTTTGCGCCGCGATGCTCGCGACGCCATTCATCCTAAATGCCAGCGCCAACGTCGAGCGTACCGGGCCGCCGATGGCAGGGGAGCTGCACGATGGGATATTCGACGCCTCGGAATGGCTCCGCGAGAATACCCCGGAAAATTCAATCGTCGCGATCGAATGGTCTTTTGGACATCTCCTCGCGACGGTCGCCAAGCGCCCGTCGATGGTTGATGGCACAGAGCTCGGTGGAATGGAGGGAGAGTGGGAGAATGTCGCGATAATTCGTCCACCAGATACGATCTGGCGATTGCGCGACATCGAGGACGCACGTCGGCGGTGGGGCGATGATGCCATACGCAGATACTATGTTATCGACCCGGACATGAAAGGGATAAAACTGGCCGAGGGGGCCGGAGGCAGGCGGGACGACATGCAGGCGCTCACCACAACCGTTGGTGAAAATGAATTCGCCCGGATCGTTCGAACATATAGGGACAACTATAACTGCAAAATCGATTATGTTGTATTTTTGATCACCCAGATCTTCCCCGCCACACGGGATATGGGCAGCAACTTCAAGAATCATCTCTCGATAAGCCGCGTTGATCAAACTTTGGTTTTCGAGTTTGATGGAGACAACATCACGTTCGATTGGGCCAACGCGTACATCCAACAGGATGGCACGAGTCTATACCTGGCCGGTGTAGTCCATGCTTACGTGGGGAAGGGAACAAAAGAATGGTTGGACAAAAACCTCCAGCGTGTTAACCCCGAGTACATCCGGTATCTGGCTGAGCGTCTTGGGCGCCAACTCAGGGCAAATCTAGACGTCAAAAAGCTACTGTGGCTCTACTGGGAGGAGGGAGCACTTATTCACGCACAACTTTCTGAATTCGGCGATTTTCCGATGGTGCTTCGTGTGTACGATGATTTTCAGATCCCGGCATTCATGAAGGTGGTTTACACCAGCCCGAATGGATGGGCGAAAGTATGCGAGGTGATGCACAAACCCGTTCTCACATCCCCACCAAACGGCCTGACGACATCCGATAATACCCCAACCCTCAGGTGGGCGGAGGCGGTCGGCGCGGAAAGGTATGAGCTCTGGGTAGACAACAACCCTGATTTTCTCTCACCGGAAATCGTCGAAAATGTCTCGAGTCCCGCCTACACCCCAACCACGGCGCTGGCCGATGGGACTTACTCGTGGCGGGTTAGGGCATTTAGAGCTGATAATACCGAGCTCGGGTGGTCATCCACTTGGACTTTCGTCATCGACACCACCCCGCCCGGAGCGCCCACGCTCCATGCGCCCGCCAATGAGGTAACGATTAGCGACAACACCCCAACCTTCGAGTGGACAGTCGGCGCGGATGCGACCAGGCATCGCTTGCTTATCGATAACAATATCGATTTCTCATCGCCCATCGTGGACGTCACGCTTGATGCCCCCGAAAACACCTACACCCCCCCAGAACTCGCGGTGGATAATTATTGGTGGAAAATAATAGCGTTTGATCAGGCTGGTAATGAAAACGAGTCCCAGGTTTGGACTTTCAACCTAGAGTAAGTACAAGCTTAAAACTTTGAGGACAAAATGAGAGGGCAAGGGAGGGATGGAGTGCAGCGGCCACGCGGTACGAGGGATTTGCTGGGCGAGGAACTTGCGAATGTTCGGCGTGTCGAGAGCGTGATGCATGATGTTTTCAAGCGCTATGGCTATAGCGAGGTGAAAACGCCTGAATTCGAGAACCTTGAACTCTTCACGAAGAAGAGCGGCGTCACGGTTGTGAAGCAGCTCTACGCTTTTAAAGATAAATCTGGTCGCGAGCTTGCATTGCGCCCCGAGCTGACCGCGCCCGTGGTGCGTCTGTACATCGAGCAGCTCAAGGCGGCGCCGAAGCCGCTGAAGCTTTTCTATTTTGGCAACTGCTTCCGCTACGAGGAGCCACAAGCCAGGCGCTGGCGGCAGTTTCTGCAATCGGGCGTTGAGATCATCGGTTCAGCAAAGCCGGAGGCTGATGCCGAGGTCGTCGCGCTTGCGTATCATACCATCCGTGAACTCGGGCTCAAAAATTTCGAACTACGCATCGGGCACATCCGTGTGTTAAGGGAGGTTCTCGCGCATTCGGGGGTGAAGAGTGATGCTCAGGATCCGGTCATGCGCGCCATAGACAGCAAGGACGAAACGCGGCTCAACGAGGAGCTGGGCAAAGCGGCCGTGAGAGAGACAGACAAAAAGCTTTTGAAAGCACTCGTTGCGTTGCGCGGCGGTGCCAGAGTTGTCGATAAAGCCGAGAACATCGTGGCTAACCTACCGAGAGCGAAGGCGGCTATCAAGAACTTGCGAGAAATCGTTGGCTACCTCAATGTGTTGGGAGTCAAAGAATTCAACATCGACTTTGGCATAGCCCGTGGCCTGGAGTATTATACAGACGTCGTTTTCGAGCTATACGTCGGAGATGTGCAGATAGGCGGTGGCGGACGTTACGACGATCTCATCGCCCTCCTTGGAGGCGAGCCGTGCCCCGCTGTCGGCGTTGGTTTTGGCATCGACAGGATTTCTGATGCCCTGCTAAGCCAAGGGGTCAAGCCAGCAGAGGAAGTTCTAGATTGCATGCTCTTGCCTGTGGGAGAAAATGCGTTGGCAAAATGCCTCGAGATAGCCCAGATGCTGCGTGACGTTGGCCTGCGTGTGGATATCGATCTGATGGGGCGCAGTTTGGCGAAGGCGATATCGTACGCGGACTCGAGAAAGGCTAAGTACGCTGCGATAGTCGGTCAAAAGGAACTCGCGGCTGGTAAAGTCACCCTCCGAGACATGAGAACGGGCGAGCAAGCGCAAATCTCCCCCCGTGAAATTTTTGTCAAGCTGCGCGCCGCTTGATCGCATTAAAACCCAATGATGTCATTCACTCAGCTAAAGCGAGACGTATATACGTCTCAAATCACGGTTGAATCTCCCAGGGCACATACAAAACGGCCAAGCACCGCGCCAATTTAGAATCTGTACCCGTGTTTCTCAAACACCCGCTTCAGGAAGAGGGCATCCTGCTCCAAGGTCGGGCTCTCGGAAATCAGCGTGATGTCGATTTTCCTCCTCAGGATCTCCCTCACCAGGGGCTCGTAGTCCGGCTTCTTGGCATCTAGCGTCAGGTGGTGCTTCTCGTTACCCTTCCCCGCCCCGACCAGCGTGTACTCGGCGCACGTTGCGTGGGTGTGGAGGTGCTTCAGTTTTAACGGCTTCAGCTCGTCGAAGATCTTGCCGTAGTCCTCTTGAGTTTTGAAAACCCCGCCGTACCTGCAGTTCAGGTGGGCCCAATCGACGACCGGCACGCATCGCTCCACTTCCCTGCAGACCGCGGCCGTCTCGTCCAAGGTTCCGAATGTGGATTGTTTTCCCATCGTCTCCAGGCCGAGCTGAACGCCCCTTATCCCCTTCGCCGATGCCCCATCGATGATTTCAGCGCAGGCCCGCTTGACGGCTTCGAGCGCCTCCGCGGGCGCCAACTTCCCGTAAAAGCCGGGGTGGAAAACAGCCACGTCCGCCCCCATGAAGTGCGCTCGCTCCACCGAGTCCAAAATCCTTTTCTGGGAGGCTTTGAGTTTCTCCTTTTCCTGCGAGCAAAGATTGACGAAGTACGGGCAGTGAACCGAGAGCTTGATCTTCAGCTCTCTCGCGAGCTCACCCACCTCGCGCGCCATCTCGTTGCTCATCCCCACCCGCCTGACGAACTCGCACTCGAACGCGTTCAGCTTAAGCTCGGCTACGCACCGGATGCCCGCGGCGGTGGTTCGCTCCCGGCACACGGTCGGGACGCCCGCGGACCCAAGGAATATCACCAGGCCACCCAAACGCACTTATTTGGGCCGGCAAAAAGCTATTGCGGCTGGTGAACCTGTGCTGAGTGAGCTTCGCGAGCGGGTGGACTCTGCGCTCGAGCCCCTAGCTAGGGCCCTCGCCCGCGCCGGCTTCACACCGAACAGCCTGACCTACATCGGGCTGATATTCAGCGTGGCGGCTGGCCTCCTTTTCGCGATCCGCGAACCGCGCTTCGCGGGCGTGGCCTTGCTAGTGTGCGGGTTTTTCGACGCAATCGATGGCGCGGTGGCGCGCGTTTCCCGCAAGGAAACCCCCTTCGGCGGGGTGCTCGACTCAGTCGTTGACCGCTACACCGAGGCGGCGATCTTCGTCGGCATCGTTTATTGGGGCATCCACGGGGGCATGCCTGAGCTCCGCGGGTGGGGCTGGCTCGTGGGCGTGCTGGCACTCGTCGGGAGCTTCATGGTCAGCTACACCCGCGCCCGTGCGGAAGCGGCTGGCTCGGGTAAGCTCGACGTGGGGATAGCCGAGCGCGGTGAACGCCTGCTCATCCTGGGGGTAGGGGCGCTGCTCAATCAGACGGGCTATGCGGTCGTTTTGGTTGCGATCCTCGCGTTCTTGACCGCTGCACACCGGCTGGTCGCTGCTCATCGCCGCTTGGGCTAGGTTTTCTTCCCAAAAAGTTTGGCGTGCAGCTCGCTAAAGTACCCCTCAGCGGATTTCACGAGCTCCTTGCCCTTATCGGTGATTTTGTAGTACTTGCGCGCCGGCTTGCCCCGTTGCTCGTGCCACTCCGTCGCCACATAGCCTCCCCGCTGGAGCCGGTATAAAACCGTATACGAGGTGACGAGCGGCGGTTTCCACCCGAATTTCTTTCCGATTTGCTGCCTGAGCTCGTACGCGTACATCGGCTTTTCGTGGAGTAACCTCAAGACGTACGGCCAGAGCACCTCCACGGTCGTCTTGCGCTTCAACCGCCGCATAGCCAAGCAAAACACCAGACATAGCTCGACCACAACCTTTATAAGTTTTAATTTAGGAGATATTTCCAAGATTGAAATATGGGTGTAACAATGATACGTTGTGACAATTGTGGATACGAGTGGCGCCCCAGAGGAGGTAAAAAAAGCAAGAAGTGCCCCTCATGTAATTGGACATTAGGTGAAACGAAAGCTCGCAAATGGAGGCGTGCCGAGAAAAAATTTGCGGAACTGCTTGCTTTGCGCGGTTGGCGATTAGGGCCAATAGGTGGGCGGAAAACACTTGACATTGTCGCCGAGCGAAACGGGAGAAAACTGTTCGTTGATGTTAAAGCAGGTCTTAACTATCTTCTTAGACCTTCGCAGCTAAAGCGTTTATTGGAATACCACGACGAAAAGACGGATGTGGGGTTCGCCTGCGAAATGAACGGGAAGTTTTATCTTTTTATCTTGAAGGATATCCCATAACTCGAAGGGTGATTTGATGTCGAAGATAAACGTGGCAATCGTGGGAGTCGGGAACTGTGCGTCCTCGCTCGTTCAGGGGATAGAATACTACAAAGATGCGCGAGAGGGCCAGTTCGTCCCGGGGCTGATGCACGTGAACTTCGGCGGATACCACATCCGCGATATCAACTTCGTCGCGGCGTTCGATGTGGACGCGAACAAGGTGGGCAGGGACCTCTCGGAGGCGATTTTCACCCCCCCCAATTGCACGGCGAAGTTCAGCGATGTTCCCGGGCTAGGGGTAGAGGTCACAAAGGGGCCAGTGCTCGATGGGCTGGGTAGGTATCTAAAACCTGTGATTCCGGTCGACCCGACTCAGAAAGCGGTTGAGATTTCCGAGGTGCTAAAGGATACGGACGCCAAGATCCTGATAAGCTACCTACCGGTCGGGAGCTACGAGGCCTCGCGCTTCTACGCCCAGCAGGCTATCGAGGCGAGATGTGGCTTCATCAACTGCATCCCCGAGTTCATCATTTCGAGCAAGGAATGGGGCAAGCGCTTCACCGATGCCAGCCTGCCCTGTGCTGGAGACGACATCAAATCGCAGGTCGGGGCGACGATCTTGCACCGGACGCTCGCGAAGCTGCTGATCGACCGCGGCGTCAAGCTCGAAGAGAGCTACCAGCTCAACATTGGTGGCAACTCCGATTTTTTAAACATGCTCGAGGAGGAGCGACTGAGCTCGAAGCGCGTGAGCAAGACCGAGGCCGTCGCGAGCCAAGTGCCATACGAGGTGCCCTTGCGCATAGGGCCCAGCGATTACGTTCCCTTCCTCAAGGACAACAAGATATGCTACATATACATACGCGGGCGGAAGTTCGGCGATGTCCCCCTGACGCTAGACGTCAAACTCTCGGTCGAGGATTCGCCCAACAGCGCTGGGGTGGTGATAGACGCCATTCGAGCGGTCAAGCTCGCCCTGGACCGAGGCGTGGGTGGTCCTTTGCTCTCGGCTTCGGCCTACTTCTTCAAACACCCGCCAGTTCAAATGACGGATGAGGAGGCGAAGCTCGCGGTCGAGGAATTCATCGCGGGCAAGAGGGAGAGATAAGTGGAATTAGACGTCGTCGTGATTGGCCACATCGCCGTAGACTCCAACGTGCTCCCGTGGGGGGTGATAGAGAACGCCCTGGGTGGGGCACCAACCTACGCGGGGTTCGCGCTCGCGGCTTTGGGAAAGGGAGTTGGGATAGTTTCTAAAGTCGGCGTGGATTTCCCTGACAAGTTCCCCCCGCTCTACAGCAAGTTCGGCTTGGACACCGAGGGGATTTTTGTTGTGGGGGAGCACACGACCACGTTCGAGAACACCTACGATGAGCAGGGGAACAGGGAGCAGGTGTGCAAGCACGTCGCACCCAAGATCTCGCCGGAGGACATCCCGCGCTCGTACCTAGATGCCGCGAGCTTCTACGTCTCCCCGATCGCGGGCGAGATAACCCCAGAAGTGCTCCAAGCGATCAAGCGAAAAACGAACCTCGTGATGCTCGACCCCCAAGGGGTTTTGAGGTCGGTTGGGCGAGATGGCAAGATTGAGCTCGGACCCCCTCCGGCGCTTGGGGATTTCTTGAGGCACGTCGACGTGGTGAAGCTAGGGAAAGACGAGGCAAAAGTCTTCGGTGGAGAGGCAAGGGAAGTTCTAGAGGGCCTGTGCGAGCTGGGACCGAAAATCGCGATCCTCACGCGGGGGGCTAAGCCGTGTGTGGTGCTGAGCGAGGGGGATCTCCAAGAGATCAAGGGGATCAGAGTGGAGGCGAGGGACCTCACAGGCGCAGGCGACGTCTTCGGCGCGGCCTTCCTCTCGAGGTACTTGGAAACGCGGGATGTTGTTGAAGCCGCACGATTCGCGAATGCTGCGGCAGCCCTCAAGATAAAGTACAAGGGGCCCACGGGATTTCCATCTGAAAAAGAAATCTTGGATGCCATTCAGTAGGTCTTGGCCACGAGCACGCTCGTGCTGGCGCGCTTCGAGCAGATTGAGCAGATTCCCGCCGCTCGCTTGCCCTCGAACTCCTCGCCTAGGATGTCGCCACCCGTCTGATCCTCAAGCGTTCGACCGCAGGCTTCTTTTCCGCACCAAGGAACTCGAACGATGCCGCCTCTCTCCTCGATAACTTGCTTCACGCTTTTCACGTCGTCGGCCTCGTGGATGAGCTCCTTGAACGACTTCCATGCCCGCTCGCGCAGGTCGCCGCTTATTTCATCGAGCAGCTGCTTGACATTCGTCCTCAGCGCCTGCCTCGCTATCGCCTGCTTCTCACCGGTGTCCCGCCTAACCGCGGTCACTTGGTTCTTCTCGATATCCTCGGGCCCGACCTCGAGCCTGATGGGGACGCCGCGGCGCTCCCAGTAGTAGAACTTTCGCCCCGGGCGCAGGTCCCGGTCGTCCAGATGGGCCCTCACACCGGCGACCGCGAGTTCGTTCACCACGGCGGTCGCAACCTGCTGGACCGGCGCCTCCTTGGCCTTGAAGGGTATTGGCACGACGATGACTTGGATCGGGGCAACCGCTGGGGGCAGGCATAGGCCGACGTCATCGCCGTGCACCATCATGACCGCTGCAATAACGCGCTCAGAGACTCCATAGCACGTCTGGTACACGTACTCGTGCTTTCCCTTCGGTGTCTCGAACTTGAGATCGTAGACCTTCGCGAAGTTCTGCCCGAGGTTGTGTACCGTGCCGATCTGAAGCGTCTTGCAGTCTGGGGCGAGCGTGTCGAACGCGAGCGAGTACCTCGCCCCAGCGAACGTGTCCCACTCCGGCCGCCTCGTCACGACGTACGGCACGCCGAGTTCGTCAAAGAAACGCTTGTAGGTGTTGACTGCCTCGCGCACTTGGGCCTCAGCCTCCTCGGGGGTGGCGTGGGCCGTATGTGCTTCTTTGAATGTGGTCACCTCACGCAGGCGAATCATCGGCTTGGTCATCTTCGTCTCGTAGCGGAAGATGTTCACGATTTGGTAAACCCTGATGGGGAGGTCCGCGTGCGATCTAATCCACAGCGCGAACATCGGGTAGATCGAGGTCTCGCTCGTCGGGCGGAGGGCTAGCTTGACATCCAGCTTGTCGTGCCCGCCGTGCGTCACCCAGTAGACCTCCCCCTCGAAACCGCGGATGTGCTCGGCCTCCTTCTTGAAGAGATCCTCGGGGATTAGCTGCGGGAACTGTACCTCTTGATGGCCACCCCCCTCAAGCAACCCTCGCATGATGGCGAACACGGAATTGCGTAGCTTCAGCCCGTACGGCAGCCAAACATAAAGCCCCTTGACCGGGTAGCGGGTGTCCATGATATCTGCGTTGCGCAACACGCCGCTGAACCACTCGCCGAAATCACTCTTCAAGCGCTCGCGTTTCACGTTGTTCACCTGCAACAATACTTCGATACGACTAAGCGTTCAAACAATTTTAATCTAATCGGTAGTGCTCTATGTGTCAAGGCACGGGTGAACGCCAAGTGGGAACTTTGTTAGCAACTTATACCCACCTCTTGTTACCAACACCATGTCCTCCCAGCGCGCCCCACTGAGCCGTGGCACGTATACACCGGGCTCAACCGTTAGGACCATCCCCTCGCGCAGCGCATCCTTTGAGTCCGGCGCCAAGCTTGGGGGCTCGTGGGTGTCAAGCCCAATCCCGTGCCCCGTGCCGTGTGGGCAGAACTTCGCGTAGCCGGCGCGGGAGATCACCTCGCGGGCGGCGCCATCGACTCCCCTCGCGCCAACACCCCCCCGGACGCGAGCGAGCGCGGCTTTCTGCGCGCGCTTAACCGTTTCGACCAACTTGACTTGCCTCCCGGTTGGGGCCAAAGCGAAAGTTCTGGTTAGGTCGGATGCGTAGCCCATGCAGGTGGCCCCCAAATCAACTACGATGAGTTCACCCCTACGCAAGCGTTTTTGCGTAGCCGCCGCATGGGGCAACCAGGAGTTTCTCCCGGAGGCCACGATGGTGTTAAATGGCGTGCCATCCGAGCCAGCTTTACGCATCTCGTACTCCACCTCGGCTACTATCTCCAGCTCGGTTCGACCTAGGGCGATCGATTCAGCGGCGCAACTCATACCCCGCATGGCTATCCTCGCAGATTTTTGTAGCAAGGCCACTTCCTCCTTCGACTTTATCATGCGGAGTTCGAGCATGAGGTCTGGCAGCTCGCGGTAGTTCGCTGGGTTGGCGCCCCACAGCTTCCGTATGAGTTCCCTCCCAGCGCGGTCATAGCCCACAGCGCGAGCGCCCAGCTCCTTCAGGCAATCGGCTATGAGCTGCCACGGCCTGCTGAAGTAAACCCGCTCCCCACGCCGCAGCGGTGCCCTCCAGCTTGAGAACGCGCGGATGTCGCGGATCCAGCTCTCTCGCCTTGCCTGCTCGAGCTCGAGCCTGCTACAGATGATCACTGGGGCGGCATCGATGGGGATGATCACGGCCTTCCCCGCCGTTGTGCCGGCTAGGTAGCGGATGTTTTGAGTCACCAAAAACGCATCTAGCCCGCGTTTGTCGAGTTTGCCCTTCAATTTCCTAACATGTTCTCTCAAGCCCAACCCGCCTAAGCTTTAGGGCGCCAAGTAAAAAAGTTGTCCGATGGTCGCACGTAAGCTCGAGCTGAGGCGGCTCTACGGTGAGACAGCGAGGGCCTACGATAAGCGCTACGAGAAAATCCAGCGAGCGAAATACATTGTGGTCACGAAAAACCTGCCCGGCAGAACGAAACGCATCCTCGATCTAGGTTGCGGCACCGGGATGTTTTTAGGGGAGCTGTCCAAGCACGCTGAGTTCGTGGTGGGTGCCGATGCTTCGCTAGAAATGTTGCAGGCGGCGAACGTTCGCCGGGGGGAGGCCACGCTGGTGTTGGCCGATGCCGACCATCTACCTTTCACAGATGGAAGCTTTGACGTGGTCGTGTCGGTCACCCTGCTCCAGAACATGCCAGACCCAGCGGCCACGGCCAGGGATGTGGCGAGGGTCCTGAGGCCAGGCGGGCGGGCCGTCCTGACCGTCCTAAAGCGCAAGCATCCTAGGGAGGAACTCGAACGCTGGGTGCGGGAGGCGGGATTCGAGCTACTCACATCGGGGGAGGTCGGCGAAGACGTGTTTTGCGCAGCCGAGCGATAGGATTTTTACAGCGAGCGACAACTTCACAGGGGTGCGAAATTGGGGTGGAAGGGAAAAATCGGCGTCCTAGGTGCCGGTAGGATGGGCTCGGCACTCGTCAAAGGTTTTCTCGGCTCAGGTTTCCCAGCAAAAGACATCCTCGTCAGCGATAAAGACGAGGCGCGGCTGAGGCATTTGGCCCGAGAGGGGGTGAGGGCCGTCTCGGATAACTTGGAGCTTGTGAAGGGAGCGGATGCGATTTTCGTTGCGGTGAAGCCGGGGGATGTCAGGAGGACGCTCGATGAGATCAAGGGACTCATCGGTTCCAAGCTCATCGTGTCGGTTGCCGCAGGCGTGCCGATCCGCAAGCTCGAGGAGAAACTCGAAAAAGCTAAGGTCATAAGGGCGATGCCGAACTTGCCCTGTCAGGTGCGGGAGGGGGCGATCGCTTACTCAAGAGGAAAGCTTGTGAGCGGAGAGGATGCGAGGGTTGCTGGCGAGCTTCTAGGCAGACTTGGCGTAGCGGTTGAGCTGTCCGAGGATATGCTCGATGTCGCCACCGGGCTGAGCGGGAGTGGGCCGGCCTACTTTTACCTTGCGATCGACGCGCTCACCAAGGCTGCAGTGGAGGATGGCATGCCAAGGGAGGTGGCCCTCAAGCTTGCCGCGCAGACCGCGAAGGGGGCAGGGGAGACGCTTCTGAAAACCGGCGCAACCCCTCAGGAACTCATCGATGCAGTTCGCTCGCCGAAGGGCACGACGGAGCGGGGGCTTGAGGCGCTCGAAAAACGGGGCGTAGCCAAGGCCTTTGGGGAAGCGCTCCGAGCCGCGGCTAAGCGGGCGCGCGAGCTGGCTGGGTGAAGTTCGGGTGACGCGGTGAAGTTCAAAAAAGTCGTTGTTGGTGGGACGTTTGATTACCTGCACGATGGCCACCTCGCGATTTTGTCGAAGGCGTTCGAACTCGGGGAGCGCGTGCTCGTGGGCATTTGCTCAGACGACATGAGGCTCCTGCTCAGGAAGGACTCAGCCGGGATTCAGCCGCTCGTGCTGCGCAGGCGGGCACTCGAGGGGGTGCTTCGCGAGAGGGGATGGTCAACGCGTGCCGAGATCAGCGTCATCTCCGACCCTTTTGGCCCCGCCGCTGAGGATGCGGAGTTGCAGGCGATCGTGGTGAGCACCAAAACCCGGGCGAGGGCGGAGGAGCTCAACAAAATAAGGGGATCGAGGGGGCTTGCGGCACTCGAGATAGTGGAAATCCCGTTCGTGCTCGCGGAGGATGGGGAGCCGATCTCATCGATAAGGGTCAGGTACGGGGAGATAGATACCCGCGGCAAGCTGCTGAAACAGTACACCAGTTGAATTGAAGTGAGGGCTGGGAGTTGGGCCGCCGTAAGAGTTAAAGTTCTGCAAGCCCTGTCTACATCAAGGTAGAAAATGCACCCATCGCACGGAATTCGCGGGACGAGGAGTGGGGAACTCGCGGGCCGAAAAATCGCCCTATGTATTACTGGAAGCGTTGCTGTTGTGAGGTGCCCAGAGCTGGCGCGGGAGCTGATGCGCCGCGGCGCGGATGTCCGGGCGGTGATGACGCCGCGCGCCACGCAGCTGATAACCCCGCAGCTCATGCACTGGGCCACTGGCAACCTGGTAATAACAGAGCTCACTGGGGAACTCGAGCACGTGGAGCTCGCGAGCTGGGCTGACCTAGTGTTGGTGGTCCCAGCAACCGCAAACACGCTAAGTAAAATAGCGTGCGCCATCGACGATACCCCAGTCACCTCCGTCGCATCCGTCGCGCTGGGCTTGGGCAAGCCCGTCGTCGTCGTGCCCGCGATGCACGCCTCGATGTACGCCCACAAGCTGCTCAAAGACAACCTCTCGCGCCTCCGCTCGGCAGGCATCGGGGTGCTCGAGCCGAGGTTGGAGGATGACAAGGCCAAGCTGCCGAGCGTCGAGGAGATAACTCGCTCCGTGATCGAGCTGCTCGGCCCGAAGGATATGGCGGGGATGCGAGTGCTCGTCACCGCCGGCCCAACGATTGAGCACATCGACCCGATCAAACTCATAACCAACCGAAGCTCGGGCAAGATGGGCATAGCGGTGGCGCGCGCTGCAGCCGCCCGAGGGGCAGGCGTCACGCTGATCTATGGGCCCGGCCCGGAAGAACCACCAGCGGGGGTCGAGCTGGTCCGCGTGCAAACTACGGCTGAGATGCGTGAAGCCCTCGTGAGCGAGCTGAAAGAGCAGCGCTATGATATCATCGTTTCCACAGCAGCAGCGCAGGATTTCACGGTGGAGAAACCGGCTAAAGAAAAACTCAGGCATTCCCAGCCCGTGAGCATGAAACTCGTCCCAGCCCCCCGCGTCTTGGATGGCGCGCGTGGGCTCGCCCCGGAGGCGTTCATAGTCGGGTTTAAGGCGGAGTATGAAGTCAGCAATGCGCAGCTGAGAGAAGCCGCCCTCGGGAAGTTGCGCGAGGGTAAACTCGACATGGTGGTCGCGAACGACGTTTCGAGGCCAAAGGCTGGCTTCGGCACCGACACGAACGAAGTCATCATCCTCACTCCCTTTGAAGCGAAGCCGATGCTGGCGATGAAGGACGAGATTGCCCGGACAATCTTGGATGCCGCGGTGGCGAAGCTTCGAGGGGCCAAGTGATGCTGAAGTCCACTGCCTTTGTTCCAGCCCACATCTCTGGGTTCTTTCAACCCTGCGAGGCGAGCGACCCCGAGAGAGCGGGCTCTCGCAACTGTGGCCCATGCCTGGACTTGGGCGTGCTTACCGAGGTCAGGGTCGAGCGAGCCAGTCGTATGAACGTGAGCGTGTCCATAGATGGTGAACGTTCGCCGCACGCAAAGACTACTATGTCCGTGGTCAAGCAGCTCCTCCGTATAGCGCGGGGGCCATTCAGGGTCGAGGTTAATCACTCTTGTCAAGTGCCGGTTGGGGCTGGCTACGGCGCAAGCGGGGCTGGGGCCCTTGGTACAGCGTTTGCGCTATCGGGAGCCCTAGGGCTAGGCCTGTCGCGCGAGAAGCTGGTGGCGATGGCGCACGTGGCAGAGGTCACCTGCCGCACAGGGCTTGGCGATGTGGGGGCACAGGCGACCGGGGGTTTGGTTATGGGGATTCGGCCTGGGGCACCACCTCACGGGCGATGGAGACGAATAGCCGTATCCAAGGGCGTGAAAGTCATCTGTGCAACTTTGGGTCCGCTCCCGACAAAGGATTTGTTGTGCGACGAGGGTTTCAAGCGGCGCGCGAGCGGGCTTGGTGAGCAAGCGATCAGAAAGCTGGCACGGCGGCCGACCTTGAAGAGATTCATGCTTGTTTCTCGCGAGTTCACTGATGGGCTCGGGCTGCTCGACCGCGAACTCAGGGAGCTCATCGCGGCGGCGGGGGCGGCGGGGGCGATTGGGGCCAGTCAGGTGATGCTTGGCAGGGCGGTGTTCGCGCAAGTCGAGCCCGCGAAACTCAAAGCGGTGCGCAACGCCTTCCTCGAATTGCTTGAGCCGGGCGAGGTGCTTGTCACCGGCATAGACGGCCTCGGTGCCAGGTTAGCCTAGAAGCTGTCTTCGTGTACGATTTTGTTCAGGGGTATGCGCTGCGGCGGGCTCGGTTTCTCCGCCGGCTTGCCTATGGGCACGATGGCGACTGGCCTCACCCCAGCTGGGGCTTTAATCACCTCGGCAACGGCACCCTCATCGAACGCCCCCACCCAGCACGTCGCGTAGCCGAGCGCGTATGCCGCAAGCAGGATGTTTTGCGTCGCTGCTGCGGTATCCTGGATGCAGTACAGCTCCTCCCCTCGCCTACTGTAGCGCCTCGAGGTTCGCGGGACGTTTGCGCACACCACGATGGCAACGGGCGCTTCGGCGATGAACGTCTGTCCTAGTGCCGCGCGCACCAACCGCTGCTTTACCCCTCGATCCATAACCACTACCAGCTCGAGCGGCTGACAGTGCCCGGCGCTAGGGGCTTGCTGTGCGGCCTCTAGGATTTTCCTCAGGTCCCCCTCCTTCACGGGCTCGGGTCTGAACTCGCGTACGCTCCGACGCCCCTTAATCGCATCAAAAACGTCCATGTAACCACAGAGGGGTTTTATAGCACGCTCGGCTAAAAGCATTGGGATGCCATGGCGAGGCGGGAGTTAGAGTGGATAGCCGAAAAGGCCTCGGAATTGCTCGCCGACAAGGTGAAGGAGGCCCCGCTCACCGAGCGGGACATCGAACTCGCGCTCGAGATATTCGCCATCCCCCGCTTGAAGCGGCTCACCGGCGAGCTCGGTGGGGAGCGAGGTTACAAGCAGGGAGTTGAATACGTCAGAGAAAAACTTCAGGGGTGCGCGGCTGAGCTAAACGCGAAGCACTGGGGAAAAGCTACCAGAGCATGAAGATGAGCCAGTAAAGCGCGAGGATGCACAAAGTAGTGATCCCGAAACAGCCGGCGCCCCACTTGCGAGCTTGGGCCTTCCAGCATATGTAGCCGAACAGGCCGCTGCCCACCACCACCAAGATTAAAAACAGGCCAAGCACAATCTTGACTATCCACTGCCACCACTCCATCAGCCCACCCATCTGGAATAAACATCGAGGCTTATAAAGCTAAAGAGGGTGCAAGGCGATTTAGTCACATGCCGCGGATAGCCATTCTTGACCGCGACCGGTGCCACCCAAAGAAATGCGCGCTCGAGTGCCAGCGCTATTGCCCAGGGGTGCGCACGGGTGACGAAACGGTTGTCATCGACGAGCGGATACGGCGCCCAGTGATTTCGGAGGAACTGTGCAGCGGGTGCGGGATATGTTCGCACAAGTGCCCGTTCAAAGCCATCTACATCATCAACTTGCCACAGGAACTCGAGGGGCGCTGCGTGCACCGCCACGGCCCCAACGGCTTCGCCCTCTACGGGCTACCGATACCGCGCGGGGGGAGGGTAACCGGATTGGTTGGGCAAAACGGCATGGGAAAAACCACCGCGCTCGAGACCCTCGCTAGAAAGATCAAGCCGAACCTCGGGGGACCGACGCCGGCCTCGCAGGGGGAGCTCAACGAGTTTTTCAAGGGCTCCGAGCTGCAGGGGTACTTCGCGAAGATCAGCGGGCTCAAGCTCACGTACAAGCCGCAGACGATTGACAAGCTACCGGCCGCGGTAAAAGGCAAAGCTGGCGATCTCCTCAAAAAGGTCGACGAGAGGGGAGTAGCGGGGGAGCTGGCGGTCGAGCTGGGGTTGAGGGGGGTACTCGGTCGGGAGCTCAAGCACCTGAGCGGGGGCGAGCTCCAGTGCCTCGCGATTGTTGCTGCTGCGGTGAGGGAGGCGGACGTGTACTACTTTGATGAGCCGAGCTCACACCTCGATGTCTACCAGCGCTTGAACGTGGCGCGCGCGATTCGGGGGCTGGCGGGGGCGGGAAAGGCTGTTCTCGTCGTCGAGCACGACCTGGCGGCGCTCGATTACATGTGCGACCAAGTGCACGTCATCTACGGCGCCCCGGGCGCCTACGGCGTGATCTCAGAGCCGCGCGGCGTCCGGGTCGGGATAAATGTGTATCTCGACGGCTACCTGCGCGAGGAAAACGTGAGGTTCAGGCGCGAGCCAATCCGCTTCGAGGTGAGGCCGCCAATCAAAGCTCGGGCCGGGCGCACGTTTTTAAAGTACGGGCGCCTCACTAAGCGCTTCGCCGGCTTCGAGCTCAAGGTCCAGCCAGGCGAGATCTACGCGGGCGAGGTGGTCGGCGTGGTTGGTCCCAACGGCATAGGGAAGACGACGTTCATCAGGCTGTTGGCTGGCGAGATCAAGCCGACAAGCGGGAGCGTCGAGCTGAACTTGACAGTTGCCCACAAGCAGCAGTACCCGCGGGCGGGGTTCGAGGGGACGGTCGATGGCTGGCTCCGCTCGACCGTGGGGGAGCTAGACCAAGCGCTCGAGGTTGAGGTGCTCGAGCCGCTCGAGGTGAAGCCGCTTCTAGAGCGGGAGCTGGCGACCCTCAGCGGGGGGGAGCTCCAGCGGGTGGCGATTGCGGCGTGTCTAGGGCAGAAAGCAGACCTCTATCTTCTGGACGAGCCGAGCGCCTACCTCGACGTTGAGCAGCGCCTGAGCGTGGCGCGTATGATAAGGCGGGTGATGGAGCGCCGCGAGGCAGTTGCGTTCGTCGTCGACCACGATGTGCTTGTGGTCGATTACATCTCCGACCGGCTGCTTGTGTTCACCGGCAAGCCCGGGAGCGCGGGCGCGACGCACGGCCCACTGGATATGCGGGGGGGGATGAACCTTTTCCTGCGCGAGGTCGGCGTCACTTTCAGGCGAGACCCCCATACCGGCCGGGCGAGGGCGAACAAACCCGGGAGTAGCCTGGACCGCGAGCAGAAGGAGAAGGGGGAGTACTTTTATTTGGGGTAGAGAGATTTTTGGTCGGGAGCATGGGCATCCAAGAGGATATCAACTGGCTGAAGGCTGACGTCGACCACATCCGCACCTTCATGGCAATCGCAAAGCGGGGCACCGCCACGATCCGCGCCATCAAGGACGACCTCCACATCGACGACTGGTGGCCGGTGAAGTACCAGGTGAACAACCTCGTCTCGCGCGGCCTAGTAGGTGAGAACGAGGGCAGATACGAGCTGACCGAGGCTGGGAGAAACGTTTACGAGGCGGTGAAGACTGTCGCGGTGGAGCTCGGGCAGGTCTAGACGGAGATCGCCTGGACGTTTCCGCCCTTGAGCACCAAGAGCTTGTATCGGTTAACGGGCTTGTCCTCGGCGTGCTCCTCAACATCCTCAAGTAGCAGGTTCATGTATTCATCGAACTTCGTGAGGAGGCCGTGGAACTTCCGCCCGTCCCTAGCGTGGACGACCACCCTGGTGTTGAGCAACTTCTGGAGGTCCATGGCGGCTGGCTTTTCGGCTTCTTCCATGCTGCTCACGCGTGCACTTTGGCCCCTTGACATTAAAGTTTACCTGTTTTATCCTAGCCTCCGGGGTTGTACCAAAGGCCAAGTTTGAACGCCGTGTCCTATTTAGAACACCATGTCCTATTTGAAACGTTCTCCAACAAGTATCCTCACGATATCGTGGCGCGAGGCCTTCGGAAGTGGGATTTGGGTCTAATTTGCCGCATTTTGGGCCCTTTATAAACTATATAAATTACTTTCAGTCACCTCCCCCTCCGGGAAAACGCCTTAAAAGCTCCCGATGGAGGGTCGCGCGAGGTGGTGGAATGGTTGAGCTTGAGGATTTGGATGGGGTTGGCCCGACAACAGCAGAGAAGCTCCGCGAGGCCGGCTACGACTCGGTCGAGAGCCTAGCGGTTGCGACGACGGGCGAGCTGATGGAGGCGGCAGAGCTCGGGATGCGCGTCGCGGTGCGCGTCATAAACTCGGCCCGCGATGCGGCGAAGATGGGTTACGAGACTGCGACCGAGGTGCTCGAGCGCCGCAAGCACATAGGACGCATCCGGACGGGGAGTGCCTCACTCGACCGGATAATCGGCGGCGGGATAGAGACACAGGCTTTAAGCGAGGTCTTTGGGGAGTTCGGCTCGGGTAAATCCCAACTCGCCCACCAGCTGTGCGTGAACGCCCAGTTGCCCCCAGAGGAGGGTGGGCTTGGTGGGAAGGCGATTTACATAGACACAGAGAACACCTTCAGGCCCGAGCGGATCGAGCAGATGGCGCGCGCGGTTGGGCTTGAGCCGGGGCGGGTGCTCGACAACATCTACGTGGCACGTGCGTGTACCACCGACCACCAGGTGCTGCTCGCCGGCAAGGCGGCGGATCTGGCGAAGCAGGGCGACGTGAGACTGATCGTCGTGGACTCGCTGACCTCGCTTTTCCGGACCGAGTTCTGCGGGCGGGGGGCCCTGGCAGAGCGGCAGCAGCGGCTGGCGCGGCACCTCGCGGAGCTGCACAAGCTCGCGGAACTCCACGACCTGGCGGTGTTCGTGACGAACCAGGTACAGGCGAGGCCGGACGTCTTCTTCGGAGACCCCACGCGACCGGTGGGTGGGCACGTGTTGGGGCACTCGGCGACCGCGCGCATCTACCTGCGCAAGAGCAAGGCGAATACCCGCGTTGCGAACCTCGTCGACCACCCAGGGCTTCCCCCGGAGAGCGCAACTTTCCAGATCGTCGAGGCCGGCATCCGCGACCCGGATTAAGTCGATTGGGGCGGCGAGTCAAGCCGCTCCACTCCTTTTTTAGTTCGCCCTTTATAGGGAACCTCCCGTCAAAATTAAAGGTGGTAAACCATGACCGCTCAAAAAATCATCTGGTGGCGCGTCGCCCTAGCTCTCGTCGTCGTCACCTTCGTCATCGCTTTGCTCGCTTTCCGAGAACTCCTCGCCGCCCTGCTGATCCGCGGGGTTCCACATCGCTCGCTGCTTTTACTTGCGCTGCCTCTGGCCTTGGCGTGGGGAATCGCTGCGACCGTTGGCTCCCGAACGATAGGGGGTAAGCGAGCCTTGGTGCTCGCCACGTGCTGCTTGGTAGTCGCAGCCCCCCTACTCTGGTACCGCTCTTTGCCGCCGTCCGGAGTCCCTGGGAGCGAGGGCGTGTGGCCGGAGGCAAAGCCTGGGGAGGTCTGGGTTCGGTGGTACGCAGGGTTCAAGCTCGAGTCAACCCAAGGAGGCGGGGACATAACCGATGTGCTCCTTTCGCTTCCAGCACCGCACGTTTGGGAGGTGAAGTACATGGACCACAGCGTCTCTTATGATCCGAATGAAAACGCTTACTATACCTCTGTATGGAGAGACGGAAAAACCTACCGGTATCGTTTAGAGGTCGTGGACGGGGAGATCGTCCGTTACGTGCTTTTGGAGAACGAGAACATCGATACTAGCGCCTTTGAATGGCGAACGCTGGTAGATAAGACCCATGTAGAGCTCTTCGGTATCCCCTATGGACCCAAGGAGCTAACCTTGCGAGTTTGGGATGGAAGCGAGATCGTTGACGAATCCAAGGTTGCGGTGCTTGAAAACCTCCAAGCTTACTATGGCTACGACCCCAGTGCGAGATGGAGGGTGCTCAAATCAGGGTCTAGGGTAAAAGTGGAGAGCGTGGTGCGATCCGGTAGTGGAGCGTATGGATCGAAGCCAGAGAAATGGCCGGAAAATTTGCCTTTTTATGGCTGCCCCTGGGAAGGCAGGGAGGTCGATGCGAACTTGGTGGTGCCCAAGCTCGATATCCGGATCGGCAGGCTTTCACCCGGTGAGAGCTTCACGCTTGAGGGTTATGGGCTCGTGGATGAATCTTTCACGCTCAAGGGATTTTACCGTGAAAACGTTGCGGCAAGCTTGGAGAACTTGACTCTGATAAACGGCTGGGATCCGATAAGTGGGATGTTCAGATATGATATAAAACTTAAATTCTCCACCCCAATCTCTGGGTACAGATTCGAAAGTAAGATCGAAAAAAGATTGCTAGAAAAGGTTTATATGCCTGAGGGATGGTATTCACCGAAAAGTCCGGAGAACGTGCGGATAAATCCTTTACAACCTCCAGGATTAGTTTTGGGAACTTGGCCAATATTATCTTATGGTGTTTGAGAAACCATCCCCTCCACCAACAACTTATGCGTACTCTCCGAGTGCTCCCCATCGGCTTTTACAAAGAGCGTTACCGAGTAAAAGTTACCCAGGCTTGCCCCATAAGGGGTTGCTGAAGCCCTGATCGCGCTCGAAGAGGTGGACTGAGGCCTCAGTTCGGAGGGGTAGCAGGAGCTGATGTACGCGTAGTCATCCGAGCCATCCTTCGCGATGAAAACGTCATAGTTCGTGTACCCGCTCAACGTGAGAGTCGCCTCGGCGGGCTGGGCCGTGCCGCTGTTCAGGACGTACGAGATCGTGCTCCGCTCAACACTCAGCGATGATCTGAAATAGCCCTTGCTTAAACCTATGACCTTCCCTTTGTAATCGCGCACCTCCCAAGTGGGCCACTGCCCCACGTGGGTTACCCATCCGTCCTTGGTCACCGTGAGCCGTATCCGAT
>DYFS01000016.1 GCA_020725055.1 Candidatus Hadarchaeum sp.
CGTATGTATTTAGCTGTCCTGAAGGGCTGTTTGATGCACGCGCAGCTTCAACTGTCACAGCTGTGACATCAGTAGGGATGTCGTAATTGTCACACCTGTGACACCTGGTGCCATTGTTTCTCGTTTATAAAGAACCTCCACCCAAAGCCTCGGCGGGGAAAATGGCTAACTCGTATTTGATCGTCTACGATATCAGGGAACTCGATTGTGGGACGAGACGAAGGGTGAGCCGGCACCTCCGAAAAATCCGCGCGCTGCGGCTTCAACAATCGGTGTGGGAGTCGAGCAAACTGGCAGAGCTGAGAGGCATCGCTGGTTCGATCGGCTCGGCTGGCGGGAAGGAGCTGGTGTTGGAGAAGCGGACGGTGTACTTGTCACACCTGTGACAGCACAGAAACAGATGATTGGGCTGCTCACACCAACCTTCGATACATGTCACACCTGTGACACCACGTCGCGCGCGAACTAAATATGTACAGGATTTCTTGGGTAAATACCGTTGTTAGCCACGCGGTTTCAATCACCTGAAGTGCTCGTAGCCGCGGTCGGGCAACACCAGCATTTTTCCATCACTTTGAATGAAAACCCCTTTACCTCTCGTCGCTATCCCGATCTGGGTGGCTGCGGTGCCAACACGTTTGAGTGCCCGCCGAACTCTTTCCCAACCCTGCGGGCGAACGGTGAAAAGCAGCTCGAAATCCTCCCCACCAAAAAGCACGAAATCGTCGACACCGAAACCATGCCTAGCCGCAAATTTTCTGACGGGTGGGTGCTCCGGGATTTTGGCCCGATCGACGACGAGCTTTACTCCGCTCTCCCTCGAGAGTTGCCATAGGTTCGCAGCCAGCCCATCTGTCACATCGATCGCAGACGTGACCAAACCGCTCTTCGCAAGTTGCACGCCCTCCTTCACCCGTGCGGCTGGCTCAAGCTGGGCCTTGAGGAGCCGCGCGTAATCCCCGCGCTGGAGGCCCTCGAGCAAAATCCTCAACCCCGCCGCCGCTGCCCCGAGCTCGCCGGTCACCGCGATCAGGTCCCCCGGTCTCGCGCCCGACCGCCTCAGGAGCCGTCCTCTGTCGGCTATGCCGAACGCCGAGCCGGATATGGTGATATCGTCCGCCTCACCGAGGTCCCCACCAACCACGTATGTGCCATAAGCGCGTGCCGTCGCATCCATGCCGCGAATCATCCGCTCGACGAAGTTCACCTCGAGCTTCCTCGGCAACCCCACGGAAAAAACAAGGGCTAGGGGCTCGGCCCCCATCGCCGCAAGATCGCTCAGGTTGACCACGACTGCCTTGTGGCCCATTTGCTCTGGTGTGGTGCCTAGGGGAAAGTGCGTTCGCGCGATGAGCATGTCAGTCGTCGCCACGAGACAGCGGCGGGCATCGATATCCACGGCCGCGGCATCATCGCCTATCCCCACCCTTACGCGCGGTCCCCGCCTGCATACCCTGCGCGCCAGCTCGACAAGCGCCCGCTCGCCGACATCGCTTAGATTCATCATCCCTACCGCAGGGGCAAGTTGCCCGTTATTTTATCGATGAGTTCGCTGGGTGCCGGCCCTGCTGCGAGCACCGTCACCGTCCCCTGGGGTAGCTCGGTCAGCCCTGCATCCTGAATGAGTTCGGCCGGGATGCCAAGCTCCAATGCGCGCTTTTGCAACTCGTGCAACCCCTGCTCGTCCGCTGCCTCGACGACCACTTTTTTCTGGCCCTCGCGCAGCCAAGCATCGAGCCACTCGCGCCTCTCCCGCCGCGCCCGTTCCCCAGCTGCAACCGCGCCGTGCGCGACTTGGACCGCGAGCTTCCCGGGGCTCATCTCTAGGTTCGCCCGGACAACTATGACTTGCTTGAACCTAAACACCGGCGCCACTCTCTGGCTTTTCCTCTTTGGGTGGCTGGATCGGCATTTCTTCGGGTGGGGCCGGCTTGGGTTTGGGCGGCCTCAGTTTGCCGATCTTCTGCGTTACGACGCGTTTGTACGCTGCCAGTACCTTGAACCCTCCGCGCAAATACGCGAGCACCGCACACACGCAGCTTAGAGCCACCACGGCTGCGAGGAATGGCGTTAGCTTGAGCATCCCCCACCCGGGCCTGGCGAGCACCATGCCAACGTAGATGAGCGCGAGTACCCCCAGCCCCACGCTGGCGCCCACGCGCGCCCAGAAATCCAGCTGCCCCAGCTTCGGGAAGAACACAAGGGTGAGGAAGAAACCAGGGACGAAGAGGACGAAGCAGCCCAGTATGATGTAGCCGAATTCCTCGAGCATCGTTCCACTCGCTAGGATTATCTACTCGCACCTTAAATCCTTGTATGGATTGCATGCACGACGCAGTCATCGTCGGCGGCGGCCCCGCAGGCTGTTTCACGGGCAGGTTCTTGGCCGGGCGGGGGTTTGATGTTGTGATTGTGGAGGAGCACGCCGAGATTGGCAACCCCGTCAGCTGCGCCGGCATCGTCGGGCTGGGTGGGCTTAAGGAGCTTGGCATCAAGCCAGGCAAGTGGGTGCTCAACCGGCTCCGCGGCGCGCTGCTTCACCCGCCTTCGAGAGAGCCAATCACCCTGACGCGCGGGAGGGTTGAAGCGGTGGTGATCGACCGGGCCGCCTTCGACAAGGAGCTCGCGTGCTCCGCTGCCGACGCCGGTGCGACATTCCTGATGAAAACCAGGTGCGCAGATGTGACGCTCGGGGAAAGGACTTCAGTGAAAATCAAAAAAATCGAGGGGGCGGGCCGGCTTGAAACGCGCTTAGTAATCGGCGCCGATGGGCCCACCTCTCTCGTGGCGTCGAAAGCCGGCCTACTTAAGGAAACCAGCTACACGCGTTGTGCGCAAGTCGAGGTGGGGGCTGAAATTGATGAAGATCGTGTGGAAGTGTACCTCGGGAACTCCTTCGCCCCCGGCTTCTTCGCCTGGCTGGTGCCCGCCGGTGGGGTGTGTAGGGCTGGCCTCGGCGTTTCGGCTGGCGTGCCAAAACTCTTCGATTTTTTAAACAAACACCCTGTCGCCTCAAAAAAAGTGCGCATGAGCCAACTCCTGCACCTCGCCGCTGGGCTGATCCCGCGGCCGCTCACGAGAAAAATCTACGGCGAGCGGGTCATGCTCGTCGGCGATGCCGCTGGGCACGTCAAGCCCCTCACGGGCGGGGGCGTCTACCTCGGCCTAGCATGCGCGAGACTTGCCGCCGAAGTCGCTGCCCGGGCCCTCGAAACTGAGGTGAACGCCAAAATTTTGGGTGGATACGAGCGCGCGGTTGCCAAGAGGTTCGGCGCGGAGTTCGAGCTCGGTTTGCGCGCCCGCAGGCTCCTCGAGAGGCTGTCGGACAACGAGCTGGACGACCTGCTCAGGTTGCTGGCTACCCCTGAACTCCAGCCGCTAGTCCTCGGAGAAGCAGATTTTGACCACCACGCCCAATTGCTCAAAAGCTTAATCAAAAAAGGCCCAAACCTCATACGCTCGCTCGGGTTGAAAAGGCTGGGCAGGTACCTGCGCCATTTGCTACCATAAAACAAAAGTGGCGGGATTCGACCCATTGACTACTTTTGGTGAAACTTGCGCCTCACCATTTTTCATCTCAGGGCCTTTTTCCTGCAGTTCCTGCCTCCGCACCCACCACCGGGCGCATTATCCAAACCCTTCCCAAGTTCACTTGGTTTCTGCGTAGCTCCCCGTCGCCCTTAGGCGCCGGTTCGGCCATCTCTGCAGGCTTCCTCCCGCCGAAGATATCTCTGCTTTCTTCTTATAAATAGGCTGCGCTTCTTTACCCGCTCAGTGACCTTTGCCGCGCAACACCCTCACAATTTTCATCACGGCACCAGTCTTACCGACTATCGTTACCATGTCCCCAACCTTTATTTCCGTCTCCCCACGCGGGGGGATCAGCTCGTCACCCCTACAAATCATCGCGAGCGTGCAATCTTTTGGCACGTTGAGATCCTTCAACTTCCTGCCGGCCGCCTTCGAGTTCTGCCCAACTGTGACCTCCACGACCTCGCCCCTCCCTCCGCCTATGCCCAGCAACCCGTAAACCCCGGGCCCCGCGACCGCCTTTTCGAACATTACCACCGCCGCGCTTATGAGGCTCACCGCAACATCCACCCCCAGCTCCTCGAACATGCGCACGTGCTTTTCGTCGTTTACCCTAGCGATCACGCGGGGCACACCCATCTTCTTCGCCAGCTCGCACGCCATCAGGTTAACCTCGTCGGCTTGGGTGACCGCAACCAAAACGTCCGCTTTGTCGGCACCGGCATCCTTCAAAACGTCGACATCCGCGCCGCTCCCATGGATGACCAAAACATCGAGCTCAGCCGCTAGTTCGTGCGCCCGTCGCTCGTCCTTCTCGATTATAACCAAGTTATGGCCGCGATCGGCAAGCCGCTTGGCCAGCTTCGAACCGGTTTGCCCGCCGCCGACAACTACTACGTACATCTCATCCCAGCAATTTTCAGGCAGCACGGATATAAGGATGGCGCAGAGTTTTATAATGGGATTTGGATGCCGATCCGACCAGCGCGTGCTTACCGGCACTTCAGCGGCCCGGCTTACACACGTCGAGACTACGTGACCGGCGTACCCGGGATACGTGTCACCTTCTTCGACATGGGCAACCCGAAAGGCGATTTCCCGGTCGAGGTGTCTCTAATCACTAAGGGAAGCGGCCAGATTAGGCACAACGCGCTCGAGGCCGCTAGGGTGGCCGTGAACCGCCTTCTCGAGGTCAAGGTTGGCAAGGATAACTACCACCTCAAGCTCCGCATTTACCCCCACCAGATCCTCCGCGAGAACCCCATGGCGGTAGGTGCTGGGGCAGACCGCATCTCCGACGGCATGCGCCTATCCTTCGGCAGGCCAATCGGTACTGCCGCGCGCGTGAATGCCGGGCAAAAAATCATGACGGTGCGCGTGACGAAGGAGTTTGCCCGCCTGGCTAAGTGTGCGCTCCACCAAGCAACACTCAAACTGCCCATGCCCTGCCGCCTCGTCATCGAGCGCGGGCAGGAGCTACTTTAGTGAGCTGGCTATCGACGCCAGTAACTCGTAGATGATGCTTGCGGCGGCGAAGGCCGTCGCCCCGGTGTCGTACGGCGGGGACACCTCAACAACATCAAACGCGCGTATGTTGAGCTTGCCAAGCTCACGCACGAGCCGCAACAAATCGACGGTCATCAAACCGCCCGGCTCGGGGGTAGTCACTGCTGGCGCGAACGCCGGGTCGAGCACATCAACATCGATGCTCAGGTAAACACCTTTTTTCCCCACCTTCCCGGCAATCTCCGCGGCGATTTTGCGCGGATTTCCAAGCACCTGCTCGGTCGTGTACGCTTGGATTTTAGTCGTGCGTGCGAACTCCGCCTCCTCTTTCGAGCAGGACCTCACGCCCACCTGAATCAGCCGTTCATTGGGCAATGAATCCAGCACCCGCCGCATCACAGTGGCGTGGCAGAGCTTATCACCGAGGTACTCGTCGCGCAGGTCGCGGTGGGCGTCGAGCTGGACCAAGAAGGCATCCTCAAACTCCCGCATGGTGAAGTAGGTCAGGGTGTGCTCCCCGCCGAGCAGAGCAGGCACCTTTCCGTCTTTCTTGAGCTCCCGCACGACCCCGCGGATGCGCTCCCCGGTCGCCGCCAGGTCCGTGGGGATGATGCTCAGGTCACCGAGGTCTGAGATACCGAGCCGCTCGAAAACGTCGAGTCTGGCCGACATCAGGTATGTTTCCAGATTTGCAGATGCCTCGCGGATTTTTGCTGGGGCAAACTTTGTGCCCGTGCGATAGGAGGAGGTTACGTCCAGAGGCACACCCAAGAGCACCACGCGGGCCTTTTCGTAGGGCCAATCGAAGCCGCCGAAGCCGGGTTGAACTGAAATCACGTGCTCCATCTTGACGCGCCTTTTCAAACTGTGGTTCTCAGTGGCCGATAAAAGAGCTGTGGTGCGGGGGAAGACACCATCTCGATGTCGTTAATTTTGGAGCAGCCTGCCGGTTAGCAGACCTAGTGCGGGACAGCCGCCCGTCTTAGTGTAGTCCACCGGTTAAACAATCTCTGTTTACCGCTTACCAAAACCTTTAAAACTAACTCGCCCCCTCGAAATTGAAGGTTGATGTGGGTGATTATTTGGACATTGTAGAGAACTCACCAGGCAAACGCGTTCTGCTGATGGGAAACGAGGCGATAGCACGAGGAGCTATCGAAGCGGGAGTTTGTGTTGCGGCTTCCTATCCAGGAACCCCGGCGTCCGAAATCTTGGAAACCCTCGCGCTCGCCGCGCCAAAGCTCGGCTTCCACGCCGAGTGGTCGACCAACGAGAAGGTCGCCTTCGAGGTTGCAGCCGGGGCCACCATAACGGGGGTACGCGCGCTCACCTCGATGAAAAATGCCGGACTCAACTGGGTCATGGACATGTTCATGACGCTCGTTTACGGCGGCGTCCGGGGGGGCTTTGTCATCGCCGTTGCAGATGACCCAGATGCTCACTACTCCTCTAACGAGCAGGACACGCGCTTTGCGGCTTTCTATGGCGAGATCCCCTGCCTAGAGCCAGCCGACCAGCAGGAGGCCAAGAACATGACTCGCTATGCATTCGAACTCTCCGAACAGCTCGAGTTGCCAGTGCTCGTTCGCTCAGTCACGCGGATAAGTCACGCTTCAGGTGACGTCGAGCTTGGTGCGTTGCAGAAAATCGGCCGCAAACCGGTCTTTGACAAACACTGGAAGATGCCATACCGCTGGAACGTGTATGGTCCCCCTGGCGCGGTAGAAAAACACAGCTGGCTCCACTCCCAGATGCCGCTTGCAAAAAAAGCTGTTGAGAAGCTGCCGTGGAACAGGCTCGAGCTAAAGGGTAAACAGAGGCTTGGCATCATCGCCTCTGGACTCGGCGCTAGTTACGCGCGCGAGGCGGTCCGAAAGCTGGGGTTGGAAGGGAAGGTCGCTTTTCTCAAAATAGGCACGCCCACGCCCCTGCCCGAGGGTATGGTGAAGCGCATGCTGAAGGCGGTCAAGACGGTGTTCGTCGTCGAGGAGGGGGACCCGCTTGTCGAGCTGCAGGTCAAAGCTATCGCAAAGGATGAAAATCGTGACGTCGAGGTGGTAGGCAAGCTCAGCGGTGCGCTGGCGCCGGTTGGTGAGATAAACACCGATATCATCACAAACACACTCGCCAAAACAGCCGGGGTCAAACTGCCAGAGGACAGGAAGCGGGAACTCGCTAGGGCGGAGGCCAGCAAATTGGTCGCACCTCGCTCATCGACGCTCTGTGCCGGCTGTCCGCATTTGGGGAGCTACTGGGCGCTCAAGCAGGCGCTGCGCATGGCGGGCGGGAATGTCTGGATTGTCAACGGGGACATCGGCTGTTATGAGCAGGGCGGGTATGGCCTATTCGCAAAAACTGTCAGACCGAGTCTCTCCACCGAGTCGGTCAGATACCCCATAGACACGCCGTACGACACGCTCGACACGAACTACATCATGGGCGGGGGCGTGGGGCTGATGCAGGGAGAGTTTCAATCGGGCTACAAGGACGGGGCGATCGTTGCCGTGGCTGGTGACTCAACGTTTTTCCACGCGTGCATCCCAGCGGTCATCAACGCGGTTTACAACAAGGCGAAGGGGTTGTTTTTTGTGCTTGACAACTCGTGGACTGCGATGACCGGCCACCAGCCAAACCCGACAACAGGAGAAACCGCAACAGGTGAACAGACGAAAGCGCTGCACGTCGAGGATATCGCTAGGGCTTGCGGTGTTGAGTTCATAAAAGTCGTTGATCCATTTGATCTAAAAACAACAACGGCCGCGATAGGGGAGGCGCTGAAGTTTGACGGTTTTGCGATTGTCGTAGCCAGGCGCACCTGCACACTTCAGTTGCAGCGCCAGAAGAAGTTTGTCGGCAAGCGGATAATCGTCGACCAAAGCAAATGCACGAGCTGTGGGCTCTGCATAAGCCTCGGTTGCCCTGCGAACACCTACAAGGACAAAAAGGGAGGTATTGAGCCGCTCCTGTGTAATGGCTGCGGGATGTGCGCCCAGGTTTGCCCGACCGGCGCACTAAGGATGGGATGAAGAATGAGCAGGACGAATTTAATTATAGCCGGTGTTGGGGGACAAGGCAGCGTTTTAGCTTCACACTTGGTCGCAATGGCCGCTATCCGCGACGGCCTGCGCGCGAGGGTTGGAGAGACATTTGGAGCAGCGATGCGCGGTGGAGCTGTGGCGAGCCACGTGCGGATAGGGAAGGATGTCCACGCCCCACTCGTGACAAAAGACGGCGCCGATGTGGTCCTCGCGCTTGAGCCCCTCGAGGGGATTAGAAACGTTGTCAAGTTCTTAGCGAATGGCGGACTTCTCCTGACAAATACCCGCGCTTGGGTGCCGACCGACGTCAACACCGGCAGGGCAGAATATCCAACGATTGAAGCAATCAAAGGCGCTGTTGAAAAGCTCGGCGGTAAAACCATCGCCATCGATGCAACCTCGCTTGCGCAACAAGCCGGAAATGTGAGAACAATGAATGTGGTTATGCTTGGAGCGCTTGCGGGGACTGGCAAGTTACCGATTTCTGCCAAAACGCTCAAGCAGATTGTTCGAGAAAACGTGCCCCCAAAAACTATCGATGCTAACCTCCGCGCTTTCGAACTCGGGTTCAGAGCTATCCGAGAAGGGGGGTAGCAGCCGCTATTTCTTCAGCTTCTTTCTTATGGCTCTTCGAATTTTTCCTCCATCGATGGTTCACTTTCGGCAATCAACTTCCCATCGACCAAAACCGCTGGTAGCTCCACCGTCTTACGAACTCTTATGAAGCCAGGTGTTGGGTGGACACCATATGGCTGGCCGCGCTGGCAGGGCAAGCGCCCCTCTTCATGGATAAAACGATAGATCACTCCACGGTCGATTGGCTCTCAAGCGACTCCGAGAGGGCTGTATTTCGGCTTTTTCTACAACCGCTGCGGGTTGGTATCAACCGGTGAAGGGATCGCCATCCGGTGGCAGGGAGTGGGCTAAAAACTTGATGGAGGTACTTACCTAAATAGTGTTGTATTGAGCTTGTAGAAAAATAAAATTTCCTTTTCCCCACTGTTAGATGGTGGCTTGTTCAAGGAAGCCGTGGTAAAGGTGACGAGTGATGGATACATACCTTAAAAAAGATGTAACCGATAACAGAAAAGGGGTTCAAATTGAAGCGCTTAATAGGCTTAATTTCGGTTGGGTTGCTCGTTGGATTGCTGGTTTTCAGCCCATCGTTAGTCGCTGCTCAAAGAGTTACTGTATCACGGGAACAAACTCTTAATGTGCACGTGAATGTCTACAAGCCGGCAGGCATTTCGTTCCCGCCCGATGGCGCACGATTGCGCGCGTTTCTTTACAAACCCACAATGCCTTGGACTATTTACAGCAGGAGTGGCACAATGACCCTTAACTGGGGCAACGAGGAACGGCAGGAGAACTTTTCATTGGCAATAACAGTTGCCGGAGACGAGCCTGCGGGAGAAACGCTGTATTTGAGGGTTCGCTTGTATCTCGATACTAATCCGATCTATGCTGGTAGCGGCATCACGGTGACGATGACGGCTGTGGAGGTAAACGGCGAAAAGACGGATTTGAGCGTCAGATCAGTGTGCTCAAGCGCAAGTGTTCTTTCAACTGGCGAACAGGGCATCCCTTATTGGCACGAGAGATTTAATCTCTATGCCGTTGATACCGCAATATCGGATGTTCTTATCGCGGCGGCGCCAGGAGCTTTGCCTGCGTGGGCCATAGTGGCCATCGTAGTCGTGCTAGTCTTAATCATCGCGATAGCTTTGATTGTAAAAAAGAAGGGGACGGTTTTAGCTCCACCATCACCTGAGCCACTCGCAGTGCCCCGCGATTGAGTCCGTGATTAGAACAATTACGCAGCCCCCTTGCACTCCAATTGCTTTGTTCCTCGCTAAGACCGGAGATGAGAGCGGAATATGAAACTAAGGAAAAGTATTCCCCCGTCCCCGAAAGGCCCCTTATGTCGTTGTTGTGAATATTTTTAATAATTAAGTGCATCCATCGCCTCGTTTGGCGAGAGGGTGCCCAGATAAGAACCGACTCTGGGATGCGCCCATTTTCCTTTGTGGCTAATGTAGTTGACAGCACAGTATGGGTCCCCATATTTGCTATAAGAAAGCACAGTGTTGCGTTTCGATTGAATCCTCCCGTTGCTTATCACTCAAATCGTATTTTGGTATGTATACTGCGTGATGATAACCCCCAGTGGTGCGGCTCCCTTGAATAACGTAGTTGTTAATGTTTCGGGCATCTAGCACCGCTGAGATATTTGCAGCTTGCCAAACGCAACGGCCAGCCTGAGTTCGATAAGACTCGTCGATTGTTTCTCCTGTTAAGCCGCAACGCCAGAGATGGCCATGAGCGTACGAATGGCCGGTGCCGCAGTATGTTTTAACATTCATTAACGGAAGGGAGAAAAATTAATTACAAGCTGGCAGACCCGCACATCGTCAAGTTACTCACAAAAGTCGATGAAGTTTCCGGCGAGCTTTCGAAGTACGTGGTAGCCTAGCCACCGGCAACGGGCGGAAATATCGCAAGCTCGTCCTTGTGCTTGAGCTTGGTGTGGATTCCGCGCATCTGCTGGATCCGCCGGCCGTTGAGCAGGATGTTGAAGTAGGGCTTCAGCTCGCCGGTCGTCGGGTCGAGGATGGCTTCGAGCAAGATCGGGTGGCGCTTCCCCAACCTTATCAACAGCGCGTCGACAGTGTCGCCTTCATTGATCGATAGCCTGATGGTATCCGTACCCGCCTTCTCGCGCAAGTCGCCGTGGAGCTTAACCGTTACTTCCATGGTCAAAGCCTACCGAGTCTCCCGAGCTCGTCGGCCACGCCAGCCAAGCCGAGCCCCACCAGGGCTTTCCTGCTCGGGACGCCGTTCGGCCAGTCGCGCAGCTGGTAGTACTCGCGCAGCATGAGCTCGAGGTTCGCCACTTTGCCCTTGCCCGGTCCCTCTGGCATTGGCTCGCGCGTAAAACGCGGTGGCAGCGTATCATCCTTGCGGCTCAGGCCCTCGCGTATGTTAAAGGCGCGGCGCAGGTTGCAGATGCGCTGGGCGATGCGGTACATCTCGTCGAGCTTACCTAGTTCCTTGATACCGGTCGCAGCTTCAGAGGCCGCAGCGAAGTCAGGCATCCAGAATATAGGCGGCCAGCCGCAGGAGTACCAACAAACTATCAGGCTGTCGCGTATAGCAAACGTGTCTTCGGTATCCTTGACGACCAGCGCCTTGTACTTTTCGGTGTATGGGTCGCAGATCTCGGGGAGCTTGTCCTTGCCATAGCGCTTTGCCGCGGTCTCCTCGTAGCCGAGCTGGTCGATGGTGACGAGTGAGCGCAGGTGATCCGCCCCCCGCACCGAGATCGCGTGGGTGAGCGCGGCGCTTCGGTGCGTTCGCCCATCCTGCCCGGATATTTCCATCCCCTTTACGTGCATGACGTAGCGCTCCGAGCCCTTGCCCAGGCGCTTCGCCGCCCGGTAGCTCCCCTCCGCCAGCAGACCCCCGATGCCCTGACGGCGCGCGATTTTTTCGATTAGCGCCACCATCGCCTCGTGGTTTCCCCACCGTAGGTCTAGGCCATCACACCGCTCACGCGTAACCAGCCCACGCTCGTAGCACTCCATCAGCCACGCCACCACGCAGCCCGCCGAAATCGCGTCCATGCCGTAGATGTTGCAGAGGTAGTTGGCCTTGAGCACCGCACCGAAGTTGTTCACGCCGCAGTTGGTCCCAAGCGAGTATATCGACTCATACTCGGGACCACCTGAAACCGTGCCCTTGTACCTGCCCTCCTGGATGCGGTTCACCTTTTTGCACATGATGCGGCAGGCGAAGCAAGAGCGGGTTTTGACGTAGTACTTGGCGCGGATGGTGTCGGCGTTGAGCTTGTCCGAGTTCACGAACACGCCGGTCTGGTGGTTCCGCGTTGGGAGCTCGCCGATATTCGACTTGTATGCGACTAGCAACGGCGTGCCGTACTTGGTCATCTGCTGCGCCTGGGGCTGCTTGAGGGCGCGTTCGTGGGCATCCTCGACGAGCTCCATGAATTTCTCTTCATCAGCAACCTTCACCCCCCGCGTCCCCCTGACCGCCACGGCTTTGAGGCGCTTCGAGCCCATTACAGCCCCAAGGCCAACGCGGCCCGCGGCATCTTGGTAGTTGTTCATTATGCAGGCGAACCTGACGAGACGCTCCCCTGCTTGGCCGATGCACGCCACCTCCGCCTCCCGATCGCCGTGCCGCTCCCGAATCATGTCGGTCGTCTCCGCGGTGTTTCTGCCCCACATGTCCTTTGCGGGCAAAATCTGAACGTTGCCGTCATCGATCCACACGTAAACGGGGCGCTTCGCCCGGTCTTGTAAAATCAGTACATCGTAACCGGCGTACTTCAGCTCCGGGCCGAAGAAGCCTCCGCAGTGCGACTCGCCCCAGATGCCCGTTAGCGGCGCCTTCGCGTAGGCCCCCCACCTCCCAGCAGTCGGCCACAGGGTGCCGGTCAGCGGCCCAGTCGCAAAGATCAGGCGGTTTTCAGGCGATAGGGCGTCGATGCGTGGCTTCAGCTCATCAAACAAGATGCGTGCTGCAAATCCCGTCCCGCCGAGGTAGTTGCGCACGAACTCACGGGGTAGGGGCTCAGCCAGCGCTTTTTCCCTGCCCAAATCTATGCGGAGGACTTGCCCCATGTAGCCGCCGAACGCGTATGGCATCACTTCACCCTCTTCTCTTGGGCGATCGCCGCTGGAACCTGCAGCTTCAGCACCCCTGCTGGGCAGAACTTCACGCACTGCGGCTCCTCCCCCCTGCAGAGATCGCACTTGATCGCCACGCGTCTCGCGGGGTGCAGGGTTATGGCTCCAAATGGGCAGGCTTCGATACACGCGCCGCAGCCGATGCATGCCCCCTCATCGACAAGCACGAGATCACCGGCCTTTATCACGGCCTTGACGGGACATGCCTCTTGGCACCGCGGCTTGGCGCAGTGCACGCATGTGGCGGGGTAATCGGTTGCCGGCTCCTCTTTAACCACCCAGATGCGGCTGGCACGCAGGTTGAATTCCCGGTCGTGAGCGTATGTGCACGCCACCGAACACGTTTTACAGCCGGTGCAGCCTTCCCCGGCGTACACGATTCTTGCCATTCACTTGCCCCATTTCAACCGTAGCGAAGGAGGGCAGGGTCTAAAAGGTTTTCGGGAGGAGAACCGAAAGCGGGGTAAAATCCAAACTCAACACCTCAAACTTTTTATGCAAACTCATCAACAACAAGTGGGAGCACGATGAAGGTTGCGCTCGCCTACAGCGGCGGTTTGGATACGAGTGTCGCGGTCCGTTTGCTCCAAGAAAAGTACAAGGCAGATGTCATCACCGTATCCGTGGACGTCGGCCAGGATCCGAAGGAGCTAAAGGAGATCGCCAAAAAATCCAAAAAACTCGACGCCATCAAGCACGTCAACGTCGACGCGCGCAAGGAGTTCGTCGAGCAGTACATCTTCCGCAGCATCAAAGCGAATGGCCTCTACGAGGGCTACCCGCTCTCGACGGCGCTGGCGCGTTACCTGATAGCTAGCAAGCTCGTCGAGGTCGCCCGCAGGGAGCGCGCCGACGCGGTTGCGCACGGCTGCACCGGCAAGGGAAACGACCAGTTCCGCTTTGACACGACCATCTCGATCAAGGCGCCAAGATTCAGGATAATCGCCCCCATCCGGGAGCTCAACCTCGACCGAAAGTGGGAGATCGAGTACGCGCGCGAGCACGGCATCCCAGTCCCCGTCGAGGTGGGCAAACCCTACAGCATCGATGAAAACCTGTGGGGGCGTTCGATCGAGGGGGGTGTGCTCGAGAACCCGATGCAGGCCCCTCCTGAAGAAATCTACGCTTGGACCCGCCCACCCGTGAGAGCGCCGGCGAAGCCACGCATCATCAAAATCGAGTTTGAAAACGGCGTGCCCGTTGCGCTTGATGGCAGGCGTACGGGCGGTCTAGAACTCATCGCCACGCTGAACAGGATAGCCGGTGAGTACGGGGTCGGCAGGATAGAACTCATGGAGGACCGCATCTTGGGGCTAAAAGCGAGGGAGAACTACGAGGCGCCAGCCGCAACCGTCTTGATCCAGGCCCACAAGGCGCTCGAACAGCTCGTGTTGACAAAGCAGGAGCTGGCGTTCAAGCAGGTGGTCGATCAAGCCTGGGCAGACCTAGCCTACAGCGGCCTCTGGTTCGACCCGCTGCGCGAGGACCTCGACGCGTTCATCGACAGCACGCAGCGGCGCGTCACCGGCGTAGTAAAGGTCGAGCTGAACCGGGGTAACTCCCGCGTCGTCGCCCGGGGCTCACCGTACTCGCTCTACGACGAGGAGCTCGTCTCTTTCGAGCGCTTCGGCTTCGACCAGCGCGATGCCATCAGCGTCATCAAGTTCCACGCGCTGCAGAGCAAGATCCTCCGCAAGCGAACGGGGGGCTAGCGAGTGCTGCGCAGGGGAAGGTTCGGACGCCCGATGGACGCGATGGCAAGCGAGTACACCTCCTCGATGCAAGTCGATGTCAGGCTTTTTTCACCCGTCGTCCAGATAAACGCGGCCCACACCGTCATGCTCGCTGAGCGGAAAATCATCTCCCCGCAGGATGCCGCCGCGATCCTTCGCGCCCTCTGCGACCTGCATGCGAAGGGGATCAAGGCGCTGGAGCTGCGCCCAGAGCTCGAGGATATCCACATGGCCGTCGAGGAGTTTGTAGTCGCCACTACCAGCGAGGAGGTGGGGGGGAAGCTCCACACCGCGAAGAGCCGGAACGACCAAGTCGCAGCCGCCATCCGAGTGGCCTTGCGGCTGGAGATCCTTGAAATACGGGCCGCGCTCCTCGAGCTTGTAGGCAGCCTCACGGCGCTCGCTGAGAAGAACGTTAGCACTGTCATGCCGGGATACACCCACCTGCAGATCGCGCAACCCACCACTTTCGCCCACCACCTGGCCGCGCACGCCTGGGCCTTCATCCGCGACCTCGAGCGGCTCGAGCTAGTATACGTGCAGGCCAATTCCTCCCCCATGGGTGCCTGCGCCCTAGCTGGAACGAGTTTTCCGGTTGACCCTATCAGGGTGGCGCGGCTGCTCGGCTTCAAGCGCCTCTCCGAAAACACCATGGATGCGGTTGGCTCCCGCGACTTCGCCCTGCACACGATGGCGGCGCTCGCCATCCTCATGAGCGACCTGAGCAGGCTGGCCGAGGAGCTCGTGCTGTGGAGTTCGGCAGAGTTTGATACAATCGAGATGCCAGACGAATTTTCGTCAACGAGTAGCATCATGCCCCAAAAGAAAAACCCGGTGGTCGCCGAGATAGCCCGTGCGAAGGCCGGGAGGGTTGGCGGTGCCTTGCTAGCGGCCCTCACGGTGATGAAGGCTCTCCCCCAGTCCTACAGCCTAGATTTACAGGAGCTGACCCCCATGCTCTGGGACGCAGTTGACCAGACGAAAAGCAGCGTGAGAATCATGTCCAGGGCCATTGGTGCGATCAAACCAAAGGTTGAAAACATGCGTAGACGCGCTGAGGAAAGCTTCGCCGTCGCCACTGAACTAGCTGACACCCTCGTCCGCGATGCCGGGCTAGCGTTCAGGGATGCGCACTCGGTTGTGGGGCGAATGGTCGCCAGCGCCACCGAAGCCGGCAAATCGCCGAAAGACCTGTCGTTTGAAGACCTGCAGTCGGCCTGCCGCGAGGTGCTGAACCGGGATATCCAGCTCTCGGAGGTCAAATTCAGACCGGCCTTAAATCTGGAGAGGTGCGTTGAAGCACGGGCGCTGCCCGGAGCCCCCGCCCCAAAGGCGATGCGCGCGCAAATCAACCTGTTGAAGCGGGAGATGAAAATCCGCAAAAAGCTCGTCCGTGCCGAGAAGCGGGCGATTTTGAAAGCCGAGGAAAAGCTGTTGAAATTAGCGAGGAGGATGTCACGTTGATATCCGCTGCGGTTGTTGGTGCCTCGGGGTACGCTGGTTGTGAGCTCCTCAGGCTGCTGGCAACCCACCCTGGGGTCAAAGTCGTTGGTACCTATGACATCAGAAACGCCGGCCAACCGGTGTCAAGTGTGCACCCCAACCTGCGCGGCATCGTCGACCTCATCATAACCGAGCCCGACTACGGCAAGATGGCAAAAGCCGTCGACGTCGTATTCACCGCCACCCCCCACGGAGTCGCGATGAAGTTCGTGCCTCGCTTGCTCGAAGGTGGTGCGAAGGTAGTTGACCTCAGCGCCGACTACCGCTTCGACGACCCAAAAGTTTTCGAGCTGTACTACATCAAACACGAGAGCCCCAACCTGAAAGCCGTCTACGGGCTGCCTGAGCTCTACCGCGTTGAGGTATCAAAGGCACGGCTCGTTGCGAATCCAGGTTGCTACCCTACCGCCGCGATTTTGAGCTTGGCACCCCTCCTAAAGGACAAGCTCATCGACCCTGAACGCATAATCATCGACGCAAAAAGCGGCACCTCGGGCGTCGGGGCGGGGCTAAGCGAGGTGACGCACCACCCGACCTGCGGGGCAAGCATGCGTGCGTACGCCGCAACCACCCACCGCCACGCCCCAGAAATCGCGCAAGAGCTCGGCAAGCTCGCCGGGAGGCCCGTCAAGCTCGGATTCACCCCCCACCTCATCCCCATCGTGCGAGGCATCCTGTCAACGGCCCACGTGTTCCTGAAAAAGCCGATGACAAAAGGGGCGCTGCTCGGTATCTACCGCGACTTTTACCGCAACGAGTGCTTCGTGCGGGTGCTCGACGACCTGCCGCAGGTCAACTTCGTGGTGGGGTCGAACTATTGTGATATCGGGCTGGAGCCGGACACAAAGAGCAACAGGTTAGTCGTGGTCTCGGTGATAGACAACCTCATAAAGGGCGCGTCTGGGCAGGCGATACAAAACATGAACCTGATGCTTGGCCTGGACGAAGGGAAAGGCCTCGAAGCATCGGCGTTGCGTCCGTAGCTACATCACCGACCAATTGCCGGAATCTCTCCACGTTTGATTTTTTCTCTAGGCATACCCGGTTTAATGAGCGGACAAAACAACATGCCGGCTAAGAAGCCAGTGATGTGGGCCCAGTAAGCGACTCCCCCCACTATCCCCAACGTCGCCACCTTCAAAGCCGCCACGAGCTGATACGCGAGCCATAACAAAACGAAAGGCCACAGGGGCGCTAGAACTGTTAATGCAAGCACGATGGCCGGGATGAGTACCGCGAAAAATATGATAACCTCCACTACACCGGGCAGAAAAAGCAAGAAGAACGGCAAAGAAATAAAAATGAGGAAGGCGAGCGGCGCGCGCGCGGTTGGTAAACCGGCCAAGCATGCCCCCACCACTCCCGAGATCGCCCCCGACGCACCGTACGCCCTAACCCAAGAATTAGGGTAAGCCGCCACTTCAAACAGCGAGGCCACAATCCCCGCGATGAAGTAGAGCAACAAAAATCTCGGGGCACCAAACCTTCGCTCGAGGATTATCCCAAAAACCAGTAAAAACAACATGTTGCTGATTAGGTGACCATAGCCCCCATGTAAAAACATCGAAGTGAATAAAGTCGCTAAACTCTCACCTCGTGCAATCGCTGCCGGGCGCATGGCATACGCATCTATCGCCGGTTCGAGGCCGTTAGTTTTGTCCAAGAGAACGAATATCACAACATTGATTAGGATTAAACAGAGCGCGGCGATCGGGAACGCTTTTCTCTCTTTCATAAGGTTCATACCAACTTCCATCACAAACTTTAAAGTTATCCTTGGTCCCTTGGGATTGGTGGCAGGATGATCACGGTGCTCGAGGGCGGCCTGACGACGGTCCCAGGCTTTCTCGCAGCTGGCGTCCGTGCAGGCATCAAACGCCGCGGCCTGGATGTTATGGTACTCGCGTGTGGGGATGGCCCCGTCCCAGCTGCTGGCGCGTTAACGACAAACTTGGTCAAGGGTGCACCCATTCTCGTAACGCTCGAACACCTCAAGGGCGGCAAGCTCGCGGCAGTGGTTGCGAACAGCGGCAGCGCGAACGCCTACACGGGCAAACGTGGGTTGCGCGACGCCCGCCGGATGGCCCGCTTCACAGCGAAATTGCTCAAACTGCACCCGAACGCCGTGGCGGTTGCATCAACTGGCCTGATAGGTACGCGCCTCCCTATGCGCAGGATTGAAGCAGGCATCAAAGCTGCAGTTGGCGAGCTTTCAAACACGCGCGAGGCGAGCCTCAACGCGGCGAGGGCAATCATGACGACCGATACGATGCCAAAGGAAATCGCCGTGCGTGTGGGTCTCGAGAGCGGCACGCCGGTGATCATCGCTGGTATAGCAAAGGGTGCCGGGATGATTCACCCGCGCATGAAGACCGCGACGATGCTTGCTTTCATCGTGACCGACGCCCTTGTCACCCCTAGTGCCCTTCGAGCTGCGCTTCACAACTCGATCGAGCGGAGCTTCAACATGATCACCGTTGATGGAGATACGAGCACGAATGACACCGTGCTAATCCTCGCGAATGGCCACGCAAAAAACAAACAGATCACCCTGAGGGGGCTCGACAGGCAATTTCAGGCTGGCCTCGACTACGTGCTCACCGAGCTCGCCCGGATGATCGCGAAGGATGGTGAGGGGGCGTCGCACCTGATTGAGGTTCGGGTGAGGGGCGCGCGCAACGAAGAGGATGCCCGGCAGGCGGCGCTAGCGGTCGCGAACTCAAACCTAGTGAAAGCTGCGGTTTTCGGCCGCGACCCCAACTGGGGCAGGATAGTCGCTGCCCTCGGCTACTCCGGCGCCTCGTTCAACCCGGCGAGAATCAGCTTGGAGCTTGTGAGCGACCGCGGGCGCGTTGATCTGGTGGAGCGGGGTAAAGCGAAACCGAAACGGGCGATCGAGCGGGCGCGCGACATCATGCGGAGTAGGGAGATCGAGATCCACGTCGATATGGGGGCGGGCAGGGCGAGCGCGACCGCCTTGGGATGCGACCTGACCTATGATTACGTACGCATAAACTCGAAATACACAACATAGCAGCGTCGACCGGGATATCATTTTAAGAGCACGTAAGCTATGAAATCAATTCGGTGGTAAAATGCAGGAACGCGCGAACGTGCTGCTCGAGGCGCTTCCCTACATCCAGCGCTTCCACGGCAAGACCATCGTCGTCAAGATCGGCGGGAGCATCATGGGGAACGAGAAGCTCCTCGACCTGATGCTACAGGATGTCGTGCTGCTCAGCTACGTCGGCATGAAGACCGTGCTCGTCCACGGGGGCGGCCCGGAGATCACGGAGGAGATGCGCAAGCTCGGCAAGGCACCGAAATTCGTGCATGGGCTACGTGTCACCGACGAGGAGACGATGGAAATCCTGCATGAGCAGCTCGCCGGTAAGATAAACAAGGAAATCGTGCTCAGCATAAGCAAACACGGCGGCCGTGCGGTCGGCATCGCTGGCATGGACGGCAACTTCATCCGCGCCAAAAAAATGCAGTATAAGACGACAACGCGCTCGGGGCGCGAGGTCGAGGTCGACTTGGGCCTCGTGGGTGAGGTTGAGGAGATAAACCCGACAGTCATCAACTACCTCGTGGGCACGGGCTACATCCCGGTCATCGCACCGATAGGCGTGGACACCGAAGGGCACAGCTTGAACATAAACGCCGACATCGTCGCCGCGGAGCTCGCCGTGGCGGTGCATGCGAAAAAGTTGGTGTTGATCACCGACGTGCCTGGCGTGCTGCGCGACCCGAAGGACGAGAAGAGCGTCATCCCTGTACTGACCCTTACCGAGGCGCAGAGGCTCCTCAGCGAGAAAGTTATCAGGGGCGGCATGATCCCGAAGCTGGAGGCGTGCATAAAGGCGGTGCAGAACGGCGTCGAGCGCGCCCACATCCTCCACGGCGCCATGCCCCACGCGCTTTTGCTCGAGATCCTGACTGAGAAAGGCGTGGGCACGATGATCGAGCGGGGCTAGTCGATGGTATCGATACCCGAGCTCGACAGGCGCTACGTTGTACAAACATACAAGCGACAGCCGCTGGTGCTCGTTGAAGGCAGGGGGATGGTGGTGAAGGATGACAGGGGGCGGAGGTACCTCGATTTCGTCGGGGGGATAGCGGTTTGCTCGCTCGGGCACTGCCACCCCGCGCTAACGAATGCCATTGCCGTGCAGGCCAAAAAACTCATTCACGTGTCAAACCTCTACTACATCGGATCCCAGGCGGAGCTCGCGGCGTTGCTCGCGCGAGTTGCGCCCCGTGGCATCGACAAATTTTTCTTCTGCAACTCGGGAGGTGAGGCTAATGAGGGGGCGCTCAAGCTCGCGGTCAAGCACGTGGGGCGCGAGCGGGTGATAGCGATGCATGGCTCGTTCCACGGGAGAACTGCCGTTACAGTCGGCGCTACTTGGAAGGTCGCGTACCGTGAGCCGTTCGCTGCGCTCATCCCAAAAATTTTTGACTTCGTGCCGTTTGGCGACTTGGCCGCAGTGGAGCACGCGATGGGTGAGAAAACCGCTGCGGTGATCGTTGAACCAATCCAAGGGGAGGGCGGTGTGAACGTCCCCTACGATGACTACCTCCCCGGCCTCCGCAAGCTCTGCGATGAGCATGGCGTGCTGCTGATCCTGGATGAAGTTCAGACCGGCATGGGGCGCACGGGCAAGTGGTTCGCGTGCGAGCACTGGGGGGTTGAGCCGGATATCGTAACGCTGGCGAAGGCCCTCGGTGGCGGCTTCCCGATAGGGTGCCTCGGCGCGAGGGGTGAGGTGGCTAAATCCTTCTCGGCTGGAGATCACGCCTCAACTTTCGGCGGAAATCCGCTGGCCTGTGCCGCCGCAAAGGCCGTCGTGCAGACCATGATAAAACTCAAACTCCCGCAACACGCCGCAAAGACAGGCGATTATTTCAAAAAGCGCTTGACCGAACTAGCGGAAAACCACGACTGCGTGCGTGACGTCCGGGGGCGAGGGCTGATGCTTGGTGTTGAGCTCTCGTCCAAAGAACTCGCGGACAAAGTCGTGGCAAAAGCCATGAGGGCCGGATTTCTAATAAACGCGACCGCCGACAAGGTACTTCGATTCGTGCCCCCATTGATAGTCGAGCGGCGCCACATCGATCGCTTAATTAATGCCTTGGATCAAATTTTTGGGGAGGCATGTAAATGACCAAGCACCTGCTGTCGATGCAGGACCTAAGCTCGAAGGAGATCGAGGCGATTTTGGATAAGGCTGCGGAACTCAAGCAAAAACTCCGAAAGGGCGAGCCCCACGAGCTGCTCAACGGTAAAACGCTTGGCATGATTTTTGCTAAACCTTCAACCCGCACGCGCGTTAGCTTCGAAACTGCGATGACCCAGCTCGGCGGGCATGCAATTTACTTGGGCATGAGCGACCTGCAACTCGGACGGGGAGAGACAATCGCGGACACCGCGCGAACCCTCTCGCGCTACGTAAACGCAATCATGGCGCGGTTATTCAAACACGAGGACATCGTCGAACTCGCGCGCCACTCGAGCGTACCAGTCATAAATGGCCTCACAGATATCCATCACCCATGCCAGACGCTTGGTGACCTGCTTACGATCCGTGAGCACAAGGGCAAGCTCCGTGGCCTGAAGCTGGCCTGGGTCGGGGACGGGAACAACGTCTGCAACTCGCTGCTGCTCGGCTGCACACTCGTCGGCATGAACATCACCGCTGCCTGCCCACGCGGCTATGAGCCTCCCGCTGACGTGGTTGAGCAAGCACGCAAGAATGCCCCTAAAACCGGCGCCAAGGTTGAAATAGTAAACGACCCAGCGAAAGCGGTCGCGGGTGCGGATGTCATTTACACGGACGTCTGGGTTTCGATGGGGCAGGATGCAGAAAGGGAGCAGAGGATGAACGCTTTCAAGGGCTATCAGGTCAACAGCCAGCTGGTCGGCAAGGCAAAGCCCGACGTGATCGTGCTACACTGCCTCCCCGCCCACCGCGGCTTGGAAATCACCGACGAAGTGATAGACGGGCCCCACTCGGCAGTATGGGATCAAGCAGAAAACCGGATGCACGCCCAAAAAGGAATCCTAGTTCTGTTGATGGGTGTCAAAAAATCTTTAAGAAAACCTGAGGGTAAGGGTAGAAGGTAGAAACATGGCAGCGAAAACCAAGATAAGAGTAGTTGCGGCACTTGGCGGCAACGCCATCTTGCAGCTAGGGCAGAAGGGCACATACGAGGAGCAGCTGGCGAACATCAAGAAGACAGCCGAGCACCTCGCCAACATGATAATGAGCAGAAAATATCAAGTTATCATAACCCATGGGAACGGCCCGCAAGTCGGAGCAATCCTACTTCAAAATGACGCTGGGCAAGCTGCATTCAACGTGCCCGCGATGCCGATGGACGTCTGCGGTGCCGAAAGCCAAGGGTTGATAGGCTACATGATTCAGCAGAGCCTCCGCGAAATCTTCGTTGAGGGCGGGCGGCCGGAGATCCCCGTCGCAACTGTGGTGACGCAGGTCATCGTCGACAAGAATGACTCCGCTTTCAAGAACCCGACGAAACCGGTTGGTCCGTTCTACACAGAGGAGGTCGCAAAGAAGCTGGCCAAAGAGAAGGGTTGGACGGTGATCAGCGATGCTGGCAGGGGATGGAGGCGAGTTGTTCCCTCCCCCGATCCAAAAGACATCGCAGAAAAAGAGGCGATAAAAGCGATGATCGATGCCCATGTCGTCCCCATAGTTTCTGGCGGAGGAGGAATACCGGTCGTTGAGGAGAATGGCAAGCTGAGGGGCGTGGAGGCGGTTATTGACAAGGACCTCGCGGGGGAGCGAGTGGCGGAAGCCATCGATGCGGACGTGCTTTTGATCCTAACCGACGTCAACGGGGCCGCGATAAACTACAAGAAGCCGGACGAAAAATGGTTGCGAAAAATCACCGTGGCCGAGGCCAAGAAGTACTTGCAGGAGGGGCAGTTCGCGAAGGGGAGCATGGGGCCAAAAGTGCTCGCGGCAATCCGGTTCATCGAGTGGGGCGGGAAGCGGGCGATAATAACTTCACTGGATAAAGCTTACGACGCAATCAGGGGCAAAACTGGTACTGAAATCGTGAAGGAATAAATAGGTGAAACCTTGCTTTCGAGAAAAGAAATAGGCGGTAGCGCGGGGGCCGTGACAGTAACTATTGTTGTAATCATGATGGGCTTGCTCGCATTATACTGCCTCGTTTCAATCCGGGGTCTCACAGGAATGCTCTGCGCGGGAACGTTGACCACACTACTGTTCATGGTGCTGATGGTGTATTGCCGGTATCGTGCTGCGATCGCCAGATATGGTTAGTGGTTGCCTTGTCAACAATCGGCCCCCTGCCACGCTTCGCCGAGGTTCACGTTCGAAGGGCCCTCGAACTCATCGCTGAGTACAAAACAATCGGCCGCAAACAGCTAACCAAGAAGCTCGGTGTCGGTGAAGGCAGCGTGCGCACGATCCTCAACCAGCTGAAAAAACAGGGTTTTATCACTTCCTCGCGCGGCGGGCATACACTTACTGCTAAAGGCAGGCGCTCTCTCGGCAAGCCTTTGAAATTTGTGCAAGTGGATGCCGGCGACTTGACCGTCGGTGAAGTCGATGTTGCGACTATTGTCAGGGGGGCGGCTGCCAAGCTGAAAAGAGGCGTTGAGCAACGGGACGAGGCAATCAAAGCTGGGGCCAATGGGGCGACTGTGCTCGTTTTCAAGGCTGGAAAGCTTCAGTTTCCAGATGGGTTCGCGGAGGTGAGAAGGGAGATGGGAGATGCTATCTTAGAAGCACTAAAGCCCCGCGAGGGCGATGTGATTGTGATTGGCACTGCCGAAAGCGCTGCCAAGGCGGAGGAAGGCGCAAGAGCAGCCGCAAGAACCCTCCGCTAATCACCATTCCAGCTTGTAGAGTTCCAAGTTGTCCCCATCTTGAAGTTGGTAGTCCATCATTCCAACTGGAGGTGTTAAACCGTTTACTCTGTATCCCCAGCTTTGCGCCACTCCACCTATCTCGGTTACAATAGAGCCCATTCCTTCGTAGTATGCCGTCTTCATGCTGGTTATTCTTAACAACGCGTCGAATGGCGTCATTCCCTTGTAGAAATTCACTTGTCTGTCGATGCCAAGATTTTCGATTTTCACGTTGCACGTCATTTTTTCCCCGTATGTGTACTGCTCAACCTGCCTCGTTATTCCGCCCGCCACCACGTAGCCGCCTGCAAAGCACACGAAGCCAATCACCGCGACCAGTGCTGCGACTTGAGCTGCAAGCCCCTTCTCCAATTTTTCACCTCCTTTATCTGGTGTTTGCCCTAACCCCGGCGCGGACTCTCACCGCAACCGGGACTGGCACTTTAACTTTTACCATGAGCTTTCCGAGCCCCACCAGCGGGGGCACGAAAATGAGCGAAGCAAGGTGGTAAAGTGTAAATGGTATTTGGGCGAGGTAAGCCGTGGATAACCCAGCAAGCGTCTTCGGGTACCAACCTAGCCAGCTGCCGAAACACGTCCAAATGTCGAAGATGAGGATCGCGATTGCAGCTGTGAGCGTCGTACGCCATAGCAATTTTTTGAATTTATCGAACATTGAGAGTTTGTTTCTCATAGCAAGTAACCAAGCAAAGATGAAACCTGACCACACGAAAGCGTGGATAGGTAGAATCCCAAACATGACAAACCATACAATAAACGCGCTGATCACCGCTAAGATTCCAAAATATCGGGTAACTATTCGCCAAAATTTGGACGGGCCGCAGTAAAGCGAGAAAGAACCGGTGACAACAAGGACTGGGATTATCCACTCAAAATTCGGGAGAAACATTATCCCGACGAAATAACGATACACCGCGAACATACCTATCAAAAAAATTCCTAGGAAAACGAATAGCTTGTACCTTTTAGACAGCACCTCGCCGGGAGTTCTGCCCCCCCATATTTTCTCCGCGATTTTTCTTCTTACTCTGGTTATACTCAAACTTCAACCCTGTGTTGGATGATATATCCAACATAAAAACTTTTTGTCTAAAAGCCAGTACTTCCGCATGTGAGTTAAAGGCGCGTTGGGTTTAAGCTTTGGTGTTTTA